>CAIPAY010000164.1 GCA_903863195.1 uncultured Holophagaceae bacterium | reverse complement strand
TGCTGGCTGCTGAGCTGGACGGGGGCTGTGATCCGCTCCCCATTGACCAGGGTGCCGTTGGTGGACTGCAGATCGCTGATCCAGACCGAGCCGTCGGGGTGGATTTCCAGCAGAGCATGGCGGCGGGAGGTTTCGGGATCCTGGGTGATTACCTGCCCCTCCTCGCGGCCGATGACCGTCTCGGGGGCCTGGAGCACGTGGACCATGGAGGCCTGGGGACCCGTCAGGAAGGCGAGGCTGAAGCGGAGGCCCGGCGGAATGCCGCTCCCCGGGATGCCCGCGGCAGCCAGCATGGAGTCCCGGTCGCGCTTGGCGGTGGTGCGGGCGGCGGGCACAGGGGGCGGGGCCGGAGCCTCCTCGGGCAGGGGGATGGTGATGGGCCGGGAGAGGGTCTCTTCCTCTGGGGGCGGGGCCAGGGCCGGGTTGATGACCTCAAACACGTGGCTGCACTTCGGACACTTGAACCGCTTGGAGGCAGCCGCGCCGAAGCGGCTGTCGTCGTACTGGAAGCGGGCCTGGCAAGCCGGGCACATCACAATCATCGGGCCCTCGGGAAGCTAGCAGTGTAGCTCTACTTTTTCCGTGTGGCGAAGAAGCTGAACTCGCTCCGGAGAGGGATGCCCTCGGGCAGCTTGAAGCCGGTGACAGAGGTGGGCAGGGGCTGGTTGATCCGCAGGGTGCCCAGCTCCAGCAGCCAGGAGTCGCCGCTGCGCTCGATCCACTGGATCTGCCGGGGCAGCCAGGTCTCCTTGTCCACCCAGAGGTTCACGGCCTGCATGCGCTTGCGAAGCGAGAGGGTGCGCGGGGTCAGGGCCAGCAGCCAGGTGCTGGTGCCGACCTTGGCCTCGCCCACCTCGATCTGGAAGTAGTCGGAGAGGTAGCTGAGCTTCTGGCCCAGGCCCAGAAACTTCCGGTCGGAGTTCTTGATCATCCCGATCTTCATGAGCTCTCCCTCCCGGGCCTCGGGGCTGTAGGAGATGAGCGCCTTGGGGGTCAGGTGGAGGATCAAGTCGTCTGGGGGCTGGAAGGCGAAGTGGGCGAACTCAGAACCCTGGAGAGAGAGGGTTCCCCGGGTCACCGAGGGGGTCTTGAGCAGGGCCCGCCGCAGGGTGAGGGTGAAGGGGCACTGGAGGGTCTGGACCTGGGCCTGGGCTGCGTCGAAGCGCTCCACCACCTCGCGCAGCGGGGGCGGCGCCTGGCCCAGGGCGGGCAGGACCAGGAGGAGCAGGGTGGCCGCGTACCGAAGCATCAGGTGCTCCTCAGACAGAGGGGAGGGCGAGGGCCAGGGGATTCCGCTGGTGGGCGACGTGCAGCGCCACGGCGGTGCCCTGGAGGATCTCTTCCGCCGCGAATCGGGCCAGGTCCGGGTGGTTGTTGGACTCGCTCAGGTGGGCCAGGATGAGCAGCCGCAAGCGGGGCGAGCAGACCCGGGCCAGCAGCTCCGCCATGGAGGCATTGCTGAGGTGGCCGACCCGGCTCAAAATCCGGGCCTTGAGGTGGGGCGGGTAGTCCCCCTCCCGCAGCATGTCCACGTCGTGGTTCGCCTCCAGCGCGAGCAGGTCCAGGTCCTGGAGGTGATCCGCCACCAGGGCCGTGGGGTGGCCCAGGTCCGTGACCACGGCGCAGGCCAGGTCCCCGGCCTCCACACGGTAGGCGACGGGGTCGGCCGCATCGTGGGGGATGGCGAAGGGCAGCACGCGCCAGCCCGCCCAGTCCAGGGCATGGCCAGCTTCCACCTCGATCCAGCGCTCGGCGGGGATCTCAAGGTGCTGACCCTGCTCCACGGCCCGGCGGGTGTCGGCGGTGGCCAGAATGGCCCAGGGGGTGCGCCGGAGGATGACCCCCAGGGCGCTGACATGGTCGGAGTGCTCGTGGGTCAGGGCCAGGGCCTGGATGGTGCTGAAGTCGCCCCCGACCGCCTCCAGCCGCTCCCGGATCTGGCGCAAGGAGATGCCCGCATCGACGAGCAGCGTCCGCTCGCCATCCGACAGGGCATGGCAATTTCCCTTGGAGCCGGACGAAAGTGCTGAATAGTGCATGGCCCAGGATACCGCCTACACTGGTGGCATGACTCCGACACTGCGCACCTCTACCCTGTCTGATCTGGAAACCCATGTGGCCCATCGCGTCGCCATGTTTCGCGACATGGAGATGGGCACCGAGGAGGGCCTGAAGCGCATGGGCGAAGCCTTCCGTACCCAGCTGCGCGGCTGGCTGGTGACCGGTCAGTGCCGTGGCCTGCTCCTCGAGGAGGACGGGCGGGCGGTGGTCAGCGTACTGCTGCTGCTGAAAGACACCCTGCCCACGCCGGTGACACCGCTCTCGGTGCGCGGCTATCTCTTCAACCTGTACACGCTGCCTTCGCACCGTCGGAAGGGCCTGGCGGGACACATCACGGACGCCGCGCTGGAGCTGGCCCGGGGCCTGGGCATCGAGATCATGGAGCTCCACGCCAGCCTGGAAGCCGAAGGCATGTATCAGCGCATGGGCTTCGTGCCCACCAGCGAGATGCGCCTGGTGATGGGGGCCGGGATCAAGACTCCGAAGCAGTGGAAGCACCGCCGGTAGAGCCCTTCCAGGCCCCCAGCGCCAGTACCGCCGCTCCGCACACCAGGACACCAGGAAGGCTCGCTTCCAGGCCGAAGCTGCCGCCCGTCAGCCACTCGGGCCGGCCGTGGAAGACGGGCGTCCACCAGCCCTGGCTGGCGGTGCCGCTGACGCCGAAGCCCAGCAGGCTGCCCTGGGTCCAGTTCCAGCCGAGGTGCACGCCAATGGGGAGGGCGAGGCTCCCGGTGCGGCGCCAGCAAAAGCCCAGCAGCAGCGCCGCCAGGGCGATGTTCACCGTGGCCCAGGCCCTGGTCGCGCCGGCCATGCCCGGATTGCCCCAGTGGAGCAGGGCGAAGAGCAGCGCGAAGGCCGTCTGGGCACCCGTGAAACCGAGGCCCCGGGCGGCCCGCTGGAAGGCGTAGCCACGGAAGAGCAGCTCCTCGAAGAGGGCGACAGCAAGGAAGAGCCACGCGGCCTTGGCGAGGGGGGCAAGGCCCACCCCGGGCGTGCGGGTCCAGTGCAGGCCCCCCAGGGACCAGACCAGCCCGGCCGCGGCTCCGATGAGCGCGCAGCCACCCAAGGTGCCGAGGAGCAGGTGGCTCAGGAAGCGCCCGTTGAGGCGGAGTCCGAGGGAGCCCAGCGGGGCGTCCTCGGTTCGGAGAAAGCACCAGGCGGCGGCGAGGCAGGCCAGGACCCCGGTCCCCTGGGGTGGGAACACGGTCCGGAGGGCGCGCGGCAGCAGGCGGTAGAGGGGCGAGAGGAGCAGGCTGATGGCCACCACCAGCAGGAAGTAGCCCAGGGCCTTCCAGCCATTCCGGAGGGCGCCTTCGGGATCCAGGAAGACCTTGCGCAGATAGGCCGGCATTACATGACGCTCTGGGTCTCGGCAAAGATGCGGGAGAGCTCCAGGAACAGCTTCTCCTCGTTGGGCTTCAGGATGGCGGCACGGGCGAACCAGGTAGCTGCCTTCTTGCGCTGCCCGGCGACGAGGAGGGCCCGCCCGAACTGCAGGAAGCGCTCCCAGGCGTCCTTGTCCAGCATCGTCATGGCGCCCATGTACCGCTCGGCCTCATTGACCAGGCCCACCTCGGCCAGGTCCACACCGGCCAGGC
>CAIPAY010000163.1 GCA_903863195.1 uncultured Holophagaceae bacterium | reverse complement strand
CTCAGAGTCCCTTATCACCGTTCATCACTGTTCATTACCGGTTCCCCAAGCAGTTTCAACAGGGCTGCCGGAGCTAAAGGACCGGCCCCAAGGCCATCCTAAGAACCCATGGCCCAAAGCCCACCCATGCTTTTTCAGTTATCCCCTTCATCCCTTTTATCCCTGTTCAAAAGCAGTTTTTACAGGGATGAAGGGGATGAAGGGGATGAGCCGTTCGGATTAATGCGCCGGGGACGTTGTAACCAGCGATGAACAGTGATGAAGAAGAAGGCGCCCTTCTTGGTGTCTTCTCGGTATCGGCTGCGCCGATACGCGAGACAAACTGAATGTTGGTGTCTTGGTGGCAAAGACCTTGTTTCTCTAAACAGCCATCCGCTGTCAGTGCGCCTCAGGCCCGGCCCAGACTTCCAGGCCTTCGAGGATGTCGCGGACGCCGGGGCCGAAGCGGGCGTTGCTGAGCCACTCGATGCCGGTGGGGAGGGCTTCCAGGGCTGCGGCCACACGGGCGCGGTGGCCCAGCTCGGGGCGCGGGATGGCGTTCTCGGCGAACTCGTGGCGCACGGCGGAAGCCGCATCCAGGGCCGGGATCCAGTGCTGCAGGCGGGTCTGCACGCCCTCCCAGGTCTCCAGGTCCGCGGGCTTGCCGAAGGCGCCGCCGATGAAGCTGCGCAGCTGCATGACGCCCGCCGGGGCGGTCTGGGGATCCATCCAGGACGGCACCAGGGAGCCCAGGTAGCCGTGGCCTTCCGGGGGGTGGATCAGGAAGCCGAAGCTGTCCTTGAGGGCGGGCAGCGGCGTGTGGCGGCTGTGCCAGAGGTCCACGCTGGTGTAGGGGATGGAGCCCAGGGCCGCCGCGCTGCCCGGGGCCACGGGCCACAGCAGGGCCGAGGCCTCGAAGGCCGGCAGGGCCAGGACCAGACGATCGACCTCGCGCACCTCACCGCCGCCGCTCACGCGCCAGCGGTGGTTCGGCAGGGCCTCGAGCCGCTCGGCGCGCAGCCCCGTGTGCACCGCTGAGAGATGCTCAGCGAGCTTGATGGGCAGCTGGCCCATGCCGCCCTCGGGCACCACCATGTGGCTGACGCCACTCTTGCGGATGCCGTTCACCAGGCTGCCCGTGGCCTCCCACTGGCGCAGCTTGGGGATGGCGTCCACGGAGAGCACTTCGGCCGGCGCGGCCAGCACGCCCGCCACCATGGCCGGCAGCAGCTCCGTGGCCACCCCCTTGCCCAGGCGCCGCGTGATGAAGGCCGACAGGGACTCCTCGGGCTCCGCGCCGCGCACCGGGATGAAGGGCTCGGCCATCATGCGCAGCTTGGCGCCCAGGGGCATGAGGGCCGAGAACATCAGGGACGGGGGCGAGGCGGGCACAGGAATGAGGCGCCCGCCCTTCCCCACCCAGCGGGCGCCGGTGCCCGGGGACTGGAAGGGCAGCCCGATGGCCGTGAAGACCTTGTCCACCACGGTGCCCTTCTGCCACAGCACGCCCTGGGGCCCGGTCTCGAGGTGCCCGCCCTCCCAGGGCAGCGTCTTCATCCAGCCACCCACGCTGGGGGCGGCTTCCCAGACTTCCACCTCGGCCCCACGCCGCTGGAGGTGCCAGGCGGCCGCCAGGCCCGTCACGCCGCCGCCGAGGATGAGGGTGCTGCTCATGGCAGGATCTCCAGGACACGCCGCGTCAGGCAGCGGATGTAGGCCGCGTCGGTGCCGGGCGCGGAGACGCGCCGGTAGGTGCGCACCCCAGCCTGGTGGGCCACCTCGCGGTACTCGATGTCAAGCTCGTGCAGGGTCTCGATGTGCTCGCTGACGAAGCTGAGGGGCACGATGATCACGTCCTTGCCGCCCATGCTCTCGAGCACGGCCTTCAGCGGGGGCTCCAGCCAGCGCACGGGGCCCGTGCGGCTCTGGTAGGCCAGCGTATGGCCGCCGGGGATGGGGCCGAGCCGCGCGATCAAGGCATCGAGGGTGGCGTGGATCTCCTTCTCGTAGGGATCGCCCGCCGCGATCTGCCGCACGGGCAGGCTGTGCGCGCTGAAGATCACGGTGGCGTCCGGCAGCTCCGCCAGCGCCACGCGCAGGGGCCGCTCCAGCGCCTCGAGATAGTCGGGATCCGTGGCGTAGTGATCCACGCCGGGCAGCAGCTCCAGGCCCGCCTTGGCGGCTTCCACGGCCAGCTCCCGCAGGCTGGAGCCTGTCGTCGCGCGGCAGTCGTGGGGATAAAGGGTCACCGGCACCAGCTTGCGGATGCCGTCACGCTTGAGCGCCTGCAGCAGGCCCGCGGCCTTGGGCGCTGCGTAGCGGAAGCAGAGCTTCACGGCCTCGTCGCGCCCCGCCGCACGCAGGGCCGCGCGCAGTGCATTGCCCTGGAAGGCGCTCTCGCGCAGCAGCGGCGAGCCGCCACCGATCTCGGCGTAGCGGCCCCTGGCGCCGGGGGCGCGCAGCCGGGCGATGAGCCGCGCCAGAGGCGGCTGCAGGAAGGCCGGACAGGGCAGCTTGATCAGGTCCCGGTCGCCGAAGAGGGCCGCCAGGAAGGGTTCCACCTGGCCCAGGTTCACGGGGCCACCGAGGTTCAGGAGCAGGATCGCAGTGTCTCGCATCGCTCCTAACCTTACGCGAGACCCTGGGGCCGAATCGTCACGGAAACCTGCGAGGCTGCTGTTCGGACAGGCATGGCCGGCGCCTTGCCGGCATCCTAGAGACAGTTCCAGTTCCGGGAGTGCCCATGAACCTCGCTGCCTTCGCCGCCCTGCCCGATGACGCCCGCCTCTGGCTGCTGGCCCTGGAGCGCCCCACCGAGGCCGCGGCCCTCGCGCCGGAGCTGGATGCCTTGCTGGGCCGCTGGCGCCACAAGGGCACCCAGTATCAGGCAGCCTGGACCCTGCTCGAGCAGCTCATTGTCGCCATCGCCGAGCCCACCCTGGCGACCGCGCCCTCGGGCTGCGCCATCGACGGCATGCTGCGCGGGGTGAGTCAGGCGGCTGCCAAGGCGGGCAACGCGCTGGCGGATCCCCAGGCCGTGTACGTGCGGCTGGCCGATGGGCTCCACGCCATCGGCCGCACCGATCTCGCCGCCCGGCTCGCCGACGGCACCCTGGCCCCCACCACGCCTGTGGTGGACCTGGCCCTGCTCACCCTTGGCGACCTGCGCCGCGGCAAGCTCGAGCGCCCCCTGGCCGCGACATGGATCGGGCGGAAGTTCGGGATTCACTCTGCGGTGTGAGGGCGCAGGGGGCTATCAGCTATCGGCTGTCAGCTGTCAGCTAAAGCCAAAGGCCGGCGATTGGGCTATCCGGGGCGCGCTATTGCTTAGGGCTGTCGCCATTGCCGGCCCATTCCAGGCACGGCCGGAAGGGCCCATCCACACCCCTCTTTCACCGACGGCTGACAGCTAACAGCTGACAGCCGACAGCCGACAGCCAATTTAGGCGCAAAAAGAGGGACCCATCCGGGCCCCTCTTTCACCGATAGCTGACAGCTGATAGCCGAAAGCTAGAAGATCGACTCACCCGGCTTGCGGCGCCAGGACTCGGACCGCTTCGGGGAGTCGGACTTGGGCTTGGCATCCTTGGCGGCAGCCAGGGTCTGCAGCAGCGAGCCGCCGCCCACCAGGGACGCGACGTTCTTCGCCATGACCGGAGCTGCCGGAGCGCTCACGGGGCCGGAGGCGGCGGACTCCGTCGCCGCAACTTTCGCGGTGGCTTCCTTAAGGCGCTTCTCGTACCACACTTTCCGCTTGGGATCGATGACCCGGATGTTGCCGGCCTTCTCGCCCTTCTTCAGAAACTTTGGCTTCGGCTTTTCACGGTCTTCCCGAAGGATGGAGTCAGGTTTTGCTGCTTCTTCGAGGATCTTCGCCAGGTTTCCAAGGCCACGCAGGTTCATCATGTGCGGTTACTGCTCCAAAAGGGGCCACGGGCCACCGCTCATGAGTCTAGCGGCTGCGCCTTTACTTACATAGTGAATTTAGGCACCGGGCCCGTGAATTCGCCGTGACGACCACGGCCCTCCTGGGACACTGGAGGCCATGGGCACCCCGACACGCACCTTGAAGGCCCGCCTGGACGCACTCTGCGGGCAGTACGACACGGCCCTGGCCCTGGAGAAGGACCCCCTCCGGGTGCCCCTGACCTACACCGACCCCCTCGACCGGGAGGTGGCGGCCTTCGTGGCGGCTCACCTGGCCTATGGGCGGGTGGATCCCATGGTCCGCGCCGTCCAGGCCGTCCTGGTGCCGCTGGGCCCCACCCCCGCCGCCTGGCTGCTGGCCCGCACGGAAGGCGCGGCGCGGAAGGCCCTCCAGCGGGCGCTGCGGCCCTGGGTGTGGCGCTTCCACACCGGCGCGGACCTGGCCGAGTGGCTGCTGGCCTGGCGGCGCCTGCATCTGGAAAGCGGTCAGGGCCTGGAGGCCCACCTGCTGCCGGGCCCCGACGAGCCCGCCGACCGGGCCCTCTCGCGGCTGGTGCAGCGGCTCCGCACCGAGCTGCCTCCCACCTACGGCGCGCGGTTCTCCCTGCCCGATCCCGAGGAGGGCGCCGCCTGCAAGCGCTGGCGCATGTTCCTGCGCTGGATGGTGCGACCGGGCTGGCCGGATCTCGGCCTCTGGACCCGCTTCCCAGCCCGGGAGCTGATCATCCCCCTCGACACCCACGTGGCCCGCGTCGCCCGCTTCATCGGGCTCAGCCAACGCGCCACGCCCGATGGCAAGATGGCCCGCGAGATCACCGACGCCCTGCGACAGCTGGACCCCGCCGATCCCCTGCGCTACGACTTCGCCCTCAGCCACCTGGGCATCCTCGGCGACTGCCCCGGGGTGCGGCAGCGAGCTACCTGCGCGGGGTGCGCGCTCTACGCGGTGTGTCGTGCGGGCTCTGAATCGGCAGGGCCGATTCGGAGATAGGCAAAGCGCTGGCGAGCCGCAGGCGCCGCGCTCACGGTTGGCGAGCCCGACTCTTTTGCGCTGCAGGCCTACCTAGGCCGGGCTTGCCATGGCGAAACCCAGGCGGGTGGCGAACCGTGCGACTGAATGTCGCACGATGAGCCGGGCACCCGCCGGGTTGAGCATCGCCTAGCCCCGCCAGGGCCTGAACCACCAGCGAAGCAGAGCCTGTGGAGCGGGGCCCCCGCCGGAGCGCAGGCCAGTGCCGACTCGCGAGGACGCAGTCCGAGCGATGGCGAGCCCGGCCCTTTTG
>CAIPAY010000162.1 GCA_903863195.1 uncultured Holophagaceae bacterium | reverse complement strand
GCCCAGCCTCAGCAACACCTCCTACGACGGGTTTCCGGCCCACCCCCGGGATTCCGACGTGCGCCGGCTGGCCTTCGAGACCGCCAAGGTCAAGGTGCTCCGGATGCTGCTGGCCTGGAACGAGACGCGCAAGCTGACCTTCTTCGACGACGAGGTCTTCGGGATGGAGAAGGCGCACGACCGGCTGCTGGCCAGGGACCTGCCCGGCGCCCTGGGGCTGGCCCAGGAGGGGCTCGAGCAGTCCCTGCGGGACAAGGGACAGAAGCCCAAGTTCTACCCGAGGGCCCAGTACAACGTGGGGATCATCCACTTCATCCTGGGCCGCTACGAGGAGGCCCTCCCCTTCCTCCGGGTCGCCCTGGACATGCAGCCCGACGCCGGCATCTTCCAGACCGCCCTGCGGGAGTGCCAGGAGGCCATCGCCCTGCAGGCGGCCCTCCGCCTCGCCGAGACCCGCTCGGAGCCCGCGCCCCGGAGCCAGCCCAAGCCCGAGGTCCCGCCGCCCGCCGCCAACGCCAAGCCCACCCCGGAGGAGCGTCTGCAGAAGATCCAGGACCTCTACAAGCGGGGTTTGTTGGACAAAAAGGATTTCGAGGCCAAGAAGGCCGAGATCCTGAAGGAGTTGTAGGCGCATCGGGGGATAATCAGGGTTCTGCCTTTCGGAGCCCCATGCCCACGCCCGCCCGCATCCATGTCGCCCATGCCCTGCACGAAGTGTTTGGAGAGGGCGGCCGCGTGCCAGACATCTGGGACCGCGACCTGGGCGAGGACGCGCACCTGGCCCAGGCCCTGCTGGGCCTCTGCCTGCGCCGCTGGGGGCGCCTGCAGGCCTGGGTGAAGCCGAACCTGAAGGACCCCACCCGGGGCGTGCCCCTGGGCACCCGCGTCGCCCTGGCCATGGGCCTGGCCCAGCTGGCCTGGCTGCCGGGCGTCAGCGATCACGCCGCCGTGCATGAAGCCGTGGAGGTCGCGGCCAGCCGGGAGCTGGGCTTCCTGCCCCACAAGGGGCTGGTCAACGCGCTCCTGCGCCGGGCCGCCAAGGATCGCCAGGCCCTCGCCGCGGAGCTGGATGCCCTGCCCCCTGCCCTGGACCGCACCCCGGCGGTGGAGCGGGCCCTGGCCGCGGCCCTGGCGCCCCACGGGGCCGAGGGTGAGCTCGAGGTCCTCTGGGCCCGGCTCCAGCAGCCGCCCCGGCCCACCTTCCGCCTGCTGAAGGGCGAGGTGCCCGAGGACATGGTGCCGGATCCCGAGCTGCCAGGCTGCCTGCACCTGCCCGAGGGCGAAGCCTTTCCCCGTCCCTGGCTGGAGGCTTCCTGCGGCATGGTCCAGGACCGCAGCTCCCAGGCCCTGCTGGCCTATGTCTGGGATCGCCCCGTGACACGCATCCTGGACGCCTGCGCCGCCCCCGGGGGCAAGACCACCTCCCTGGCCCTGCGGCATCCCGGCGCGGCCATCACCGCCCTGGAGGTCCACCCCAAGCGGGCGCTGCGTTTGCGCCAGACCCTCCAGCAGCGGGGCCTCGAGGCCCACGTGATCCAGGCCGACGCCGCCGAGTGGCTGGAGACCGCCAGCGGTGACTTCGACCTCATCCTGCTGGACGCCCCCTGCAGTGGCAGCGGCACGATGCAGAAGCACCCGGAGTGGCCGTGGATCTCCCACGACGACCTGCCCCGCCTCACGGGCCTGCAGCGCCGCCTCCTGACCGCCGCCGCCGCGCGCCTGGCCCCCGGCGGCCTGCTGATCTACGCCGTCTGCTCCTGGCTCCCGGAGGAGGGGATTGCCCATTCCGAATGGCTCGCCACGGCTCGACCCGACTTGCGTCCGGCCGAGGTATGGCCTGCGCCTGCGGGTGCCACGGCCTTCTTCCGGCCCAACCCCATCGCCTGGGAGGGCGAGGGCTTCCAGGGGTTCGCCGTCCAGAGGGCCTGACTGGACGGGACCCCAGCCATCCGTGGGCGGCGCCCAGGATGGGACCGGGGTCCCGGGTCGAGGCAGGTGGCTACTTGGTGATGACGCGCACCATCTCGAGCACCTTGCAGGAGTAGCCCCACTCGTTGTCGTACCAGGAGACGACCTTCACGAAGGTGCCGTCCAGGGCCATGCCGGCCTCGGCGTCGAAGACCGAGGTGCAGCTCTCGCCGCGGAAGTCCGTGGAGACGACCTTCTGGTCGGTGAAGCCCAGGACACCCTTCATGGGGCCCTCAGAGGCGGCCTTCATGGCGGCGCAGATGGCCTCGTAGGTGGTCGCCGTGTTCAGCTCGACGGTGAGGTCCACCACGGAGACGTCGGAGGTGGGCACCCGGAAGGCCATGCCCGTGAGCTTCTTGTTCAGGTCGGGGATGACCTTGCCCACGGCCTTGGCCGCGCCGGTGCTGCTGGGGATGATGTTCTCCAGGATGCCGCGGCCGCCGCGCCAGTCCTTGTTGCTGGGGCCGTCCACGGTCTTCTGGGTGGCCGTGGCCGCGTGGACGGTGGTCATGAGGCCACGCTTGATGCCGAAGGCGTCGTTGAGCACCTTGGCCACGGGGGCCAGGCAGTTGGTGGTGCAGGAGGCGTTGCTGATGATGTCCTGGCCGGCATAGGTCTTATCGTTGACGCCGTAGACGAACATCGGCGTGTCGTCCTTGCTGGGGGCGGACAGGACGACCTTCTTGGCACCGGCGGTCAGGTGCTTCTGGGCGGTTTCCTTGGTGAGGAAGAGGCCCGTGCACTCGATGACGACGTCGGCGCCGATCTCATTCCACTTCAGCTCCGCGGGGTCCTTTACCGCGGTCAGGCGGATGGGCTTGCCGTTGACCACCAGGGTGGTGCCGTCCACCGAGACGGTGCCCTTGAAGCGGCCGTGGACCGAGTCGAACTGCAGCATGTAGGCCAGGTAGTCCGGCTCGAGCAGGTCGTTGATGCCAACGATCTCGAGATCCGGGAAGCTCTGGACCGCGGCCCGGAAGACCATGCGGCCGATGCGGCCGAAGCCATTGATGCCTACCTTGATCGCCATGGGGCTGCTCCTGGAAAAGGGTTTATCTCGCGCCTTCAGGCTGGTGTTTCCGGGCCGACCCGCCGCGCGATGCCTGGCTGGGACCCTGACGGGAGGAGTGGTACAGGTTCAACCCTCAAGAGGGTCGTGCCGATTCGTTCCAAGACTCGAGGGTCTACGGCACGCCATCCATGTTCGCCCCGGCGGTGTTCGGGGTCAATCTGACGATCCCGGGCGGGGGTTCCGGTATCCTCAAAGTTCCGAAGAAGGAAGGGCCACCATGTCCAGTCCCATCCGCCGCATCGCCATCTGCACGGGGGGGGGCGACGCGCCCGGCCTCAACGCGGTCATCCGGGCCACGGTCATCGCGGCCACCAACCTGGGCTGGGAGTGCTACGGCATCCACGAGGGCTACAACGGCATCCTCTTCCCGGAGCGCTACCCGGACGGCGGGGTGTTCAAGCTCACCCGGGACCGGGTGCGCGGCATCGCCCACCTGGGCGGCACCATTCTGGGCACCACCAACAAGGGCAACCCCCTGCACTTTCCCATCCGGATGCCGGACGGCACCGTGAAGGAAGTGGACCGGACTGACGAGATCCTGGAGTTCTTCGGCCGCCGGGAGCTGGACGCCCTGGTGTCCATCGGCGGGGACGGCTCCCTCACCATCGCACACGCGCTGGCCAAGAAGGGCCTCCGGGTGGTGGGCGTGCCCAAGACCATCGACAACGACCTGGACAAGACCAACACCACCTTCGGCTTCGACACGGCCGTGGGCTTTGCCACCGAGTGCCTCGACCGCCTGCACAGCACCGCCGAGAGCCACCAGCGGATCATCGTGGTGGAGGTCATGGGCCGCTACGCGGGCTGGATCGCCCTCCACGCGGGTATCTCCGGGGGGTCTCACAGCATCCTGATCCCCGAGATCCCCTTCAATCTGGACAAGGTGGCCACGAAGATCCGGGAGCGGGACAACCACGGCCGCATGTACAGCCTGGTCACCGTGGCCGAGGGCGCCAAGCCCGCGGATGGCCACCGGGCCGTCCTGCAGGCAGCGGAGATCGGCCACGAGGAGCGCCTGGGCGGCGAGGGCGAGCGGGTGGCCAAGGCCCTGCAGGAGCTCACGGGCAAGGACGCCCGTGTGGTGGTGCTGGGGCACCTCCTCCGGGGCGGCAGCCCCACCAGCTTCGACCGCCTGGCGGCGCTCCGGTTTGGCGCCGCGGCCGTGCGGGCCCTGCACGAGGGGCACAGCGGCATCATGGTGGCCCTGGGCTTCCCCAACGTGAACTACGTGCCCCTGGAAGAGGTCGCTGGCCGCATGAAGGGCGTGCCCCTGGACTGCGACACCATCCAGACCGGTCGCGACCTGGGCATCTGCTTCGGGGACTGAGGCTTCAGCGCCCCAGGAAGCGGGGCTTTTCGGCCGCGTTGGCGACGGCCTGGCCCAGGTCGAAGGTGAACTGGGCCTGCTGGACCATGCCCCGCAGGTCCCAGGCAGGATCGTATTCGTCGGTTACCTGGTGGTAGCGGGCGCCCATGGTGGCGGCCTTGGCCCTCAGGGCTGCGGGATCGGGGCCGAGGTAGTCCCGGCCGCCGCCCACGGACAGGGCCGGGACGCCCGCCTGGACGAAGCTGTAGTGGTCGGAGCGGAAGTAGCCCCCAGCGGTGTCCGGGTGGGGCTGTGCCACGGTCAGCCCCTGGGCCTTGGCCAGGACGCGTCCCGTCTCCCCCAGGGTGCTGCGCTCGCCAAAGGGCAGGCCGATGTCCCGGGTGGGCGCGACCCAGTTGAGGCTGTCCAGGTTGAGGTCCGCCGCGGTCGTGGCCAGGGGCCAGAGGGGTGCCGCGGCGTAGGCCCGCGAGCCCAGCAGGCCCTGCTCCTCGGCACAGACGAACAGGAACATCTGGCTGCGCTTGGCGGGCCGGGCCACGGCGGACTGGGCCATGGCCAGCAGGGCCGCGCAGCCCGAGGCGTTGTCCACGGCGCCGTTGTAGATCGTGTCGGTCTCGTGGCCCGGGTGGGTGTCCGTGGAGGGGGTGAGGCCCTTGCCCAGGTGATCCCAGTGGGCGGAATAGATCACCAACTCCTGCTTCAGCTTGGGATCCGTGCCGGGCACCACAGCCGCCACATTGAACTGCTCCACGGTCCGCACGGCGCTGACCAGGGTGCCCTTCAGGGTCAGGCCCAGGGGCACGGGGCGGAAGTCGCGGCGCTGGGCCTGAATCCGGAGGGCATCCAGGTCCTGGCCACCGCGCTGGACCAGGGCCCGGGCCGTCTCCTCGGTCAGCCAGCCCTCAAGGGGCGGGCCCTCGGGCTCCTGGGCCAGCCGGAAGCGCTCACCGTCCCAGCCGTTCCGGACCACGGGCCAGCCGTAGCTGGCCGAGGCGGTGGTGTGGATCAACAGCACCCCGGCGGCGCCATGCCGGGCGGCCATCTCGAACTTGGTGGTCCAGCGGCCGTAGATGCTGAGGTT
>CAIPAY010000161.1 GCA_903863195.1 uncultured Holophagaceae bacterium | reverse complement strand
TGGGTTCCACGGAGGACCAGTCCGTGGTGCCGAAGGGGATGCCCGTCATTTCCACGAAGGTCTCCTTTGGCGGAGGGTGAGGGATCCCCCCCGCCATCAAAAGAAGCCGCCAGAAGGCGGCTTCAGTTGGCGGAGAGAGGGGGATTCGAACCCCCGGTACTGGTTTACCCAATACACTCGCTTAGCAGGCGAGCCCGATCGGCCACTCCGGCATCTCTCCAAGGCTTTCTAGATTACCGGTCAAGCCCGACTGGCACAAGGCTTCTTGCCGGGGGACACACCCTCCCTTCAAGATGGAGGCACGGAGGGTTGGCCGAGTGGTTGATGGCGCCAGTCTTGAAAACTGGAGACGTGCAAGCGTTCGGGGGTTCGAATCCCTCACCCTCCGCCAATGAAAAGGCCCCGCGTGCGGGGCCTTTTCATTGGTGATCGAGTCGGGAAGGGCTTCGAAGTCACTCCCCTGCAGGCGGCCAGGCCAGCGCCTGGCCTTCGCGGCGGTGGTCGCTGACGGCCAGGCACTCGCCGCCTTGCCGGAAGACGCCATGCACGTCGGAGATGAGCTCGTGCTTGTCCTTGAGGGTGTAGCCCAGGGCCGCCAGGGCGGTGAGCAGCTCGGGCCGGTCGAAGCCGGGCTCGTGGGAGAGGACATCGGGCCAGCCCTGGTGGTGCAGGCGGCTGGCGGCGATCTGGGCCTCGGGGGCCACGCTGTGGGCCAGGGTGGCCAGCAGGGTGTTTGCCAGGGTGGTGGGGATGGTGGGCCCGCCGGGGGTGCCCAGCAGCAGCTCCACGGCCCCGCCGGAGGTCACCAGCACCGGCGCCATGTTGCTGGCGGGGCGCTTGCCCGGCACGAAGAGGTTCGGGGCACTGCCGATGACGCCGAAGTAGTTCTCGGTGCCCTCGATGAAGGAGAAGGAGTCGATGCTGCCGTTGAGCAGGAAGCCCGCGCCAGCCACGGCCCACTTGGACCCGTAGCGCAGGTTCATGGTGTAGGAGTTCGACACCGCGTTGCCCTCGGCGTCGAGGATGGCGAAGTGCGTGGTGTTCTTCCCCGCGTCCTTGGGGGCGCGGACACCCGCGGCCAGAGCCGCCGTGGGCGTGTCATGGTCCGGGTCGATGAGCCCGAAGCGCTGGTCCAGCTGTTCCCGGGTCAGGAGGCGCCGGTAGGCCTCGCCAGGGGGCACGTCGCCCAGGTAGTCCCTGCGGTCGATGAAGGCCAGCTTGCAGGCCTGGGCGATGTGGTGGTGGTAGGCGGGGCTGTCGTAGGGCAGGCGCCGGAAGGCGTCCTGGTCGAGGATGCCCAGGATCTCCAGCAGCATGGCGCCGCCGCCTTCGGGGGGCACGGTCCAGACCACCTTGCCGCCGACCTCGGCGTGGATGGGCTCGCCTTCCCGGATGGCATAGCCCGCCAGATCCGCCGCGCTCAGGAACCCGCCGTGGGCCTGGAGGTCCGTGACCATCTGCTCGGCAATGCGGCCCCGGTAGAAGGCCTGCTCACCTTCCCGGGCCAGCAGGCGCAGGGTCTCGGCCAGGGCGGGATTCCGCAGGGTGTCCCCGGCCCGGTAGGGCTCGGTGCGGACATAGATGCGCCGGGCCTCGGGGGAGACGGCCAGCTTGGAGGACAACCGATTCAGGCAGTCCGCCTCGAACTGGGTGACGAGGGCCCCCTCGTCGGCCTGGCGGGCCACGGCCTGCAGCAGGTCCCCGGGCTTGAGCCGGCCGTGGCGGCCCTGGAGCTCGAAGAAGGCCTTGACGGTGCCCGGCACGCAGACCGAAGCGGGGCCGAAGGCTGTCTTGTCCGGATCGGGCGCGCCTTCTGCGGTGAGAAAAGCTTCCCGGGTGGCGCCCATCGGCGCCTGCTCCCGGTAGTTGAAGTAGCGCGGTCGCCCGCCCTGCTCCTGGTACAGCAGGTAGCCTCCGCCCCCGAGGTTGCCAGCCTGCGGATGGCAGATGGCCAGCGAGAAGGCCATGGCGAAGGCCGCGTCGAAGGCGTTGCCGCCGTCCTGCAGCACCGCGATTGCCAGCTCCGAGACCTGGCGCGAGGCGGAGGCGACCGCCCCCCTGCCCCGGGCCGTGGACACCTGTCCCGGCGCGCCGGCGCTCATGGTGACGCGGAAATCGTTGTAGCTGCTCTTCACCCTGGATCCTTGCGTGCGTCTCTCAGTGTAGGACAGACGGCGACTTCCCCTCAGGCCTTGGCGCGCCGGCTCAGGGGCTCGCGCAGGGCCATGCGGGCCTCGCGGATCATGGTCTCGGTGGTGGGCCAGTCGATGCAGGCGTCGGTCACAGAGCAGCCGTACTTCAGCTGGGAGAGGTCCTGGGGTATGGGCTGGTTGCCCGCCTCCAGGAAGCTCTCGATCATGAGGCCGACGATGGACTGGTTGCCCGAGCCGATCTGGTTCACGCAGTCCCGCAGGACCAGGGGCTGCAGCTCCGGCTTCTTGTAGCTGTTGGCGTGGGAGCAGTCCACGACGATGCTCCGGGCGAGCTTGGCCTTCGCCAGGGCCTGCTCGGCCATGGCCACACTCACGGTGTCGTAGTTGGGCCGGTCGCCGCCGCCGCGCAGCACCACGTGGCCGTAGGCGTTGCCCCGGGTGCGCACCACGGCGGAGCGGCCCTGATTGTTCAGGCCCAGGAAGCTGTGGGGACTGGCGGCCGAGAGGATGGCGTTGATGGCCGTCTCCACCGACCCGTCCGTGCCGTTCTTGAAGCCGACGGGCGTGGACAGGCCCGAGGACATCTCGCGGTGGGTCTGGGACTCGGAGGTGCGGGCGCCGATGGCGGTCCAGGCGATGAGGTCGCCGAGGTACTGGGGCGCGATGGGATCCAGCGCCTCGGTGGCGGCGGGGATGCCCAGCTCGTTGACCTGCAGCAGGAAGGTCCGTGCCTTCTGGAGCCCCTCCTCGATGTGGAAGGAGTCGTCCATGCGGGGGTCGTTGATGTAGCCCTTCCAGCCGGTGGAGGTGCGCGGCTTCTCGAAGTAGACCCGCATGACCAGGATCAGCGTGTCGGCCACCTCGTCGGCCAGGATCTTCAGGCGGCGGGCGTATTCCAGGCCGGCCACGGGGTCGTGGATCGAGCAGGGGCCCACCACCAGGAACAGCCGCTCGTCCTTGCGGTCCAGGATGCGCTCCAGCGTCCGGCGCCCCTCCAGGACCGTCTGGGCGGCCGCCTCCGACAGGGGCAGCCGGGCATGGATCTCCTCCGGCGTGGGCAGGGTCTCGAAGGCTTCGATGTTGAGGTTCTCAGTCGGTTGCATGGTCACTTTCCGGGAGTAGGAACCCCACGCCCGGCGAGCCAGGCGCGGTCGGTCCCGATGAAGGTGCGGGTCAGACGATCTTCTGCATCCAGCCGTGGGTGTCGGGAGCCAGGCCGTGCTGGATGTCCAGGAGGACCTGGCGGAGCCTGGCGGCCACGGGGCCGGTCTGGCCGCCGTGGATGGTCCACCCGCCGCGGGCGGACTTGACCTCGCCCACCGGGGTGATCACGGCGGCGGTGCCGCAGGCGAAGGCTTCGGTCATGCGGCCCTCGGCGATGGCGGTGCGCCACTCGCTCACGCTGATCCGGCGCTCCTCGGCGCGGAAGCCCTGCTCCCGGGCCAGCTGCAGCAGGCTGTCCCGGGTGATGCCCGGCAGCAGGCTGCCCGTCAGCTCCGGCGTGACCACCACGGTCTCGCCATTCTCCTGGTAGACGAAGAAGAGGTTCATGCCACCCATCTCCTCGATGTACTCGCGGTGGATAGCATCCAGCCAGACCACCTGGTCGCAGCCCTGGCCCTTGGCCTGGTGCTGGGCCACGAGGCTGGCGGCGTAGTTGCCAGCGCACTTGGCGAAGCCCGTGCCGCCGGGGGCCGCGCGGACGTAGTCTTCGGAGATCCACACCGTCACGGGCTTCACGCCCGCCGGGAAGTAGGCGCCGCTGGGGCTGGCGAGCAGGAGGAAGAGGTATTCGCTGCTGGGCTTCACGCCCAGGGCCGCCTCAGTGGCGATCATCAGGGGGCGCATGTAGAGGCTCTCGCCCACGGCGCCGGGCACCCAGGCCTGCTCCTGCGTGATGAGGGCCTTCGCGGCCGCGAGGAAGAGCTCCTCCGGCAGGTCGGGCATGGCGAGCCGCCGAGCCGAGTTGTTGAAGCGGTGGGCATTGGCCTCGGGGCGGAAGCAGGCGATGCTGCCGTCCTTCTGCTTGTAGGCCTTGAAGCCCTCGAAGATGGCCTGGCCATAGTGCAGCACCGAGGCGGCGGGATCCAGCTCGATGGGCCCGTAGGCCTTGAGGACGCCCGGCCCCCAGCCCTTGCCCTCGGTGTAGGGCACCACCACCATGTGGTCCGTGAAGATGCGGCCGAAGCCGGGGTTGTTCATGAGCTCCGCCCGCCGCTCAGGAGAGGCCGGATGGGTGGAGAGCTGGATCTCGATCTTGGGCGCGGTCACGGAAACTCCTTGCGAACAGGGTAAGGCCAGATCAGGTCCGATGGACGAGGTGACCGAGGCGGGCGATGGCTTCCCGGGTGGTCTTCGGGTCATGGGTGGAGAAGTTCAGGCGCAGGCAGTTGGTGCCCCGGCCATCCACGAAGAAGAGCGGGCCCGGGGCGAAGCCGAGCCCGTGCTGGAGGGCGTCCCGGTGCAGTTCCAGAGCCGAGAACTCCTCGGGCATCACCACCCACAGGTGCATGCCCCCCTTGGGCTCGGAGACCTGCGTCCCCGCGGGGAAGGACTCGGCCAGGGCTTCGACCATGGCGTCGCGCCGCTCCTTCAGCGCCCGGCGGAGGCGGGCCAGGTGGCGCCGGAAGCCACCGTTGTCCAGGAAGCGCGCCACCACGGCCTGAAGCAGCGGGGGCTGGGCGATGGTCTGGACCTCCTGGATGGGCGCCATGCGCCGCAGCAGGTCGTCCCGGGCGATGAGGTAGCCCAGGCGCAGCCCGGCGGCCAGGGACTTGGAGAAGCTGCCCAGGTGGATGACGTGGTCGGCCCCCTCAAGGCGGCGGTAGGCGGGCATGGAGTTGCCGGAGAACCGCAGGTCGCCGTAGGCCGAGTCAGTCACCAGGATCACGCCGTGGGTGCGCGTCAGCGCCAGCACCCGCTCCCGGCGGGCCTTGGACTGCGTCATCCCCGTGGGGTTGTGGAAGCTGGGCACCGTGAAGAGCATCTTCGCCTCGCTGCGCTGCAGCGCCGACGAGAGGCGGTCCGGATCCAGTCCCTGGCGGTCCACGGGCACGGGCACCGCCTCGCGGCCCAGAGCCCTGATGAGCGCCAGGATGCCCACGTAGCAGGGACTCTCCACCAGCACCTTGTCGCCAGGCACCGTGAAGGACTCCAGCGCCAGGGCCAGGCCCGACTGGGCGCCGGGCAGCGTGCGGATGCCCCAGCCCTCGTCGATGGGCTCGCCCTCGGAGGCCAGCCAGCGGCCCACGGCCTCCAGGTAGGGGCGATGGCCCGCAGGGGCGGAATAGACCCAGGCCTCGGAACCGAGGTCCTTGAGCACCTGGGCCGTCAGCCGGCGCAGCTGCTCGCCCGGCAGCAGGTCCGAGGGGATGAAGCCGGCGGAGAAGCTCACCAGGTGGCTGTCCTGGACCCGCTCCAGGGTCTCGCCCAGCCAGGAGCCCAGCTCCCCGTCGTGCACCAGCAGGGGCGAGCCCTCGAAGGGGAACTCACTGCTGGCGCGCAGGCCCGGGGCCTCGGGCAGGCGCGGGGCCACGAAGCTGCCGCGGCCCTGGACCGTCTGGATCCAGCCCGTGCGCTTGAGTCCCGCCAGGGCCTTCAGCACCGTCAGGCGGTGGACCCCCCAGCGCTGGGCCAGCTCCGGCACCGCAGGCAGCCGGGTGCCCGGACGCCACTCGCCC
Source organism: uncultured Holophagaceae bacterium (assembly GCA_903863195.1). Classification (GTDB taxonomy): domain Bacteria; phylum Acidobacteriota; class Holophagae; order Holophagales; family Holophagaceae; genus Geothrix. Next base: position 2,204 of record CAIPAY010000161.1, on the reverse strand, counting down.
TGCTGGATGAGCCCACGGAGCCGCCGCTGCAGCTGCAGATAGAGGGGGCTGGAAGCGCCGGGATCGAGGGTGGGATCGAGGACCATCCCCCTTAGGATCGACCAGAATGGCTTCAGATTCAAAGAAATGCTGTCGAAAGCACAGTCCGGAACAGACCAAGCCCCCTCCTCCCTTGAGATCCGGGTTTCGGCCAGACCACCCCAGACCGACTCAACCTTGAGAAGATCTGGGCATCCATTGGGTTAGCCTGGAGCCACCATGCGCTTTTTCCGTCTTTCCGCCCTGCTGCTTCCCCTTGCCCTGCTCCTGGGGTGCAGCAGCTATTCGGTCAACTACGACTACGACGTCACGGCCTCCTTCGGGCGCTACCGGACCTTCGACTACTACACGTCGAAAAAGGGTACCGGGGGCACCACCAGCCTCATGGACAAGCGGGTTCGGGCCGCGGTGGAGAAGGAGCTGCAGGCTAGGGGCTTCGTCCTGGAGACCCGGTCCGACCCCGATTTCCTCGTGACCTACTACCCCGTCATGAAGGACCGCAAGGTGCGCACCACCACCCGCGTCGGAATGGGCTGGGGCTACCGTCCCGTCTACGGGCGCATCGGGACCACCACCAGTCAGGTGAAGCACTACAAAGAGGGCACCATCGTTCTCGAGATCGTGGACTTCAAGACCAACCAGCTGGTCTGGCAGGGTGCCGCCGCGGGCGCGCTCACGGGACTGAACAACCCCGAGGATGCCGACGAGCTCGTGCCCAAGGCCATCCGCGACATCCTGGCGAAATTCCCCCCGAAGTAGGGCAGGGACTGCTACCGGAGTCAGGGCAGGAGAGCCAGCGCACTCAGCTCCGTTCCCGGGCTGAGGCAGGCCTTTTTGCCCGGGGAAAAGTGGGCGGGGAACGCCTGCCTGTTTTTCATAACCAACATGTCTGCTGAGTTTGCCTTTTTACCATAGTCAGAAACCAGCATGAGAAGACGGCAGTCACCAAGAATGACAACCGAGGTCACCAGGGACGCTGCTGTGAGGGGAATCACATGCCGTAAAAAAATAAGTTAAGAATCTAGACAAACCCGCCGAAAGATCCCCCAAGCAGGCAACCCACCTGTGAACAACCCGGCAGCAAGGATGCTGCCACTCGCATCATGGAGGATGCTATGTCTATTCTCAACAACGTGTCCGCGTTGGCTGCCAGCCGTCAGCTGGGAATCACCAACCAGGGTCTCAGCCAGACCATCCAGCGGCTCACCACCGGCAAGCGCATCAACAAGGCCTCCGACGACGCGGCCGGCCTCGCCATCAGCAACAAGCTGGGCGCGGACGTCCGGATCGCCTCCCAGGGCCAGCGGAATGCCAACGACGGCATCTCCGTCCTCCAGACCGCTGACGGCGTGCTGGACGAAGTCACCAACCTGCTGACGCGGGCTGCGGAGCTGGCGCAGCAGGCCTCCAGCGGCACCTCCGGCGCCGACTCTGGCACGGGCAAGGTGGCTCTGGACGCCGAGTTCCAGAACATCATCACCACCCTCGGGGATCTGCAGTCCAACACGAAGTTCAATGCTGCCTCGATCTTTGGCGGAGCCGCGATCGCGGTGACGCTGGGTGGCTTCAGCACCGTCACGGTTTCCGTGGGCACCTTCAACTCGCTGGCCAGCAGCGACAAGCTGAACACCGCAGCCAACGCCACTGCCGCTGCCTCCAAGATCGGCACCGCCCTTGACGCTGTCTCCGCTCTGCGCGGCACCCTCGGCGCCCAGTCCCAGCAGCTGCAGGCCGTCTCGAACTCGCTCGGCATCGAGGTGGAGAACTTCACCGCCGCGGCCAGCCAGATCACGGACGCCAACGTGGCCAGTGAAGTGGTCAACCTGTCCAAGTTCCAGATCCTGAACCAGTCCGGGATCAGCGCCTTGGGTCAGGCCAACACCTCCGCACAGTCGATCCTCGCCCTCCTCAGGTAGCAGGATCCGCAGCATCTCCGGGGGGGCGGGTCGTTTCCGCCCCCTCGGTTTTTTTGGTTCTTCGCGCTTTGGCGGGGTGCTCGCCGAAGGCCGGACAGGTCTAGGCAAGACTCCCCAACCTGGAGAGGCCCATCCCCTTCATCCCCTGCATCCCTGTGAATAAAGCAATAAGAAACAGGGATTAAGGGGATGAAGGGGATAGCCACCCCGAGGGTGAGAAGGGTTCCCTTAGCCTGATGTTCTTACGCT
>CAIPAY010000160.1 GCA_903863195.1 uncultured Holophagaceae bacterium | reverse complement strand
CCGAAGGGCTTGGGCAGCAGAGTGACCCCGGGATGCGCCGCGGCGAGGGTCAGGGCCGTCTGGTCGATGCGACCGGTGGCGAGCAGGACGGGCACCGTGGGGCGCAGCACCCGCAGGCGGGGGAGCGTCCCGATCCCGCCCAGGCCCGGCATGTTCATGTCCAGGATGACGAGATCTGGCTCGAGCCCTGCCTCCAGCATGGCCAGGGCCTCCTCGCCGCTCGGGGCTGGGAACACCTTCGTGTGGCCCAGGACCTCAAGCATCATCTGGATTGAACTCTGGATCAGGTCATCGTCGTCCACCAGCAGTACCTTCCGGGATCCGTGGGGGATCGGCGCGGCGTCGGCCACGGCTGCCGCGGCGAGGTGGGCTTCCCGCTCGCAGGCGGGGAAGCGCAGCCGCACGCGGGTGCCCTGGCCGGGCTCGCTCTGGAGCGACAGCTGCCCCCGGTGCGCCTTCACGATGCTATGGACCATGGACAGCCCCAGTCCGGTGCCCTTGCCGACTTCCTTGGTGGTGAAGAAGGGGTCCAGCGCCTTCTCCAGGACCTCCTTGCTCATCCCGGTGCCGGTGTCTTCCACCACGAGCTCGATCCAGTCGTGATCGACGTTGCGGGTGTGCAGGGTGAGGGTGCCGTCCTCGGGCATGGCATCCACGGCGTTGACGCAGAGGTTCATGAAGACATGGGTCAAGGCGCCGGCATCTCCCCGGATGGGCTGCAGCTCCGGCTCCAGATCCACGAGCAGGTGCACGTTCGCCAGGGTCGACCGTTCCAGCAGGCTGACCTGCTCCCGGAGCAGGGCGTTCAGGTCGAGCTGGTGGTTCTCCGCCGGGGTCTGGCGGGCAAAGCTCAGCAGGCTCTTGACCATCTTCCCACCCCGTTCGGTGGCCTTGCAGATGGTGCCGAGGGCCCGGTGGAGGGGGCTGCCCTCGGGCTGGGTGCTGAGGTGGGCCGAGGCCAGCCCGAGGATCGCGCCCAGCACGTTGTTCATGTCGTGAGCCACTCCGCCGGCCAGGATGCCCAGGCTCTCCATCTTCTGGGCTTGCTGGAGCTGGGCCTGGAGCTTGGCGGTTTCCGCCTCCGCCTGCTTCGGCCCGGTGACATCGGACAGCACGAGGCGCACCACCTCCGGGCCCTCGGGGTCGGGCGCCACCGTGGTGACCAGATGCCCCCAGAAGGCGACCCCGTCTCCCCTCAGCATCCGCAGGTCGAAGGCCAGCGGTTCCCTGAGACTCAGGAGCCGCTTGCTCTGCAGGTAGTAGAGATCCTTGTCGTCCGCATGGATGAAGCGGGAGAGGGGCTGGTGGACCATGGCCCCGCGGCTCACCCCCAAGAGGGCGGCGGCGGTGAGGTTGGCTTCGAGGATCAGGCCTGGCCGGCTGAGCGTCAGGTAGCCCACAGGGGCCAGGTCGTAGAGGTCGAAGTAGCGGGCCTGGGAGGCGCCCAGCTCAAGCTGCGCCCGCCGCAGCTCCTCGTTCTGGAGCTCCAGCTCGATCTGGTGCACCTGGAGCTCGAGGAGCAGCTTCTGGGCGGCTGTAGGAGACAAAGGCTCGGTGGCCGGAGGCGAGGCCGGAATCTGTCCCCGGGCCACCTCTTCTGCCTGCTGGCGGAGGCCTCTGCCATCCTCGGGGGACTTGCCGCTGGTGCCCATGATCCTCATTTATCGGTCAGTCAGGCCTGGCGCTTAACTCCCGCTCGGTCGTGGCGATGGCATACATCTGACCGTCTTCCCCGACCAGGGCGGTGGAGATGATCGAGACGGCGACGCTCGAGCCGTCCTTGGTGAGCCGCTGGGTCAGGTAGGGCTCCAGAACCTCGGCCCGGCTCAGCTGGGCCAGGGTGGCCAGGGCGCCTTCCTTGAGCCCTTCCGGGATCCGGTCGTGGACGTTCATGGCCAGGGCCTCGGCCTCGTTCCAGCCATACAGGCGCGCCGCCCCGGGATTCCAGGCCAGGGT
>CAIPAY010000159.1 GCA_903863195.1 uncultured Holophagaceae bacterium | reverse complement strand
TTGGAGCTGGGTGGTCGTGTTCAGGTCGTAGGACCAGATCAGCTTGCCGTCCCAGTCGAATTCCTCGACCCGGCCGCCCTCGCCGCCTCCCGTATTCATGGCCGTCGCGCTGATCATGCAGGTGTGCAGGAGGTGGCCGTTTTCCAGGAGGTAGACGCTCTGGCCTGGCGAATAGGCGCTGTTCCACTGCTTGACGATCTTGCCTTCGTTGTTGATCAGGTAGGTCATCTTGTTCTGCTTGGGGGCGAACAGGGTGTAGCCGTCCATGGCCTTGCTGTTGTTCACCATCAGGCCTACGGTCCGCTTGGCGACGGTGGTGTTGATGATCACGCTCTGGCTGAAGCTGCTGGTGCCGGTGGCCCCGGTCACCGTGAGGGTGGCCGTGTAGATGCCGTCCGCCGCATAGGGGTGAGAGGGGTTCGCCCCGGCGCCCGTGCTGCCATCCCCGAAGGTCCAGGCATAGGCCGTGGGGCTGCCCATGGAAGTGCTGGTGAAGGTGGCGATCTGTCCGCTCAGCGAGGTGGTGAAGGCCGCTGTCAGCACCGAGGCGGGAGCGCTCACGGTGATGGCCTTGCTGACCGTGGAGGAAGTCCCTCCGGACGTCGTGGCCACGAGGGTGACCGTATAGGTCCCGGCGCTGGTATAGACATACTTGGGGTGCTGAACAAGGCTGGTGCCCTTGCCATCGCCGAAGTTCCAGGCCCAGGAGGCTGGGGTATTCGTGGAGGCGTCGGTGAAGCTCACGACATCGCCCGGCACCACCGTGGTGGGGGCGGCGCTGAAGCTGGCCGCGCCTCCCGACGAGGTGCTGTTCGCCCGCACGACCCGGAACCCCACATTGCTGGCATAGGCCTGAGCGGGCACCGCAAAGAACTCATCCGCCGCCGGGCAGCGGTTGGACACCCGCCCGTGCCCCGTCACGACACCCGTGGTGGTGGTGAGGCCGTTGTACCAGTTGCCCCCGCGCATGCCGCGGTGGGGCAGGCCATCGGTCATGGCCTGACCCGTGGCGGGTCCGATGGGATCCTGGGTGGGGCTGGCTTCCAGGGGATTGGCTGCGAAATAGGTCTGGTAGGTGTTGGCTGCATACCAGTCGTAGTGCAGCTGCCAGACATTGCCCGAGGCGTCGAAGAGACCGAAGCCGTTGGCCCCGTTGTGCGTCTGGTAGGAGGTGGCACTCCCGGGCCAGCTGAAGTCGGTCTTCTGGCGCAGGGTTCCATTGAAGAAGCCGACGGGCGTGGTCCAGGGATAGGTGGCCGGATCCGTGAGCTGGTAGGGATTCCCGGAGCTGGGCCAGTTGGCCCGGCGAGCGTCCTCATCGTCACCCCAGGGATAGTTGGCGTAGGGTGAGGCACCCCCCCGGGCGGCAAATTCCCACTCGGCCTCCGTCGGGAGCCGGTAACCATTCTGGGTGAAATCGCAGACCAGGGTGGTGAGGCTGTAGCAGGGGGTCAGGCCCGCCTGGGTGCTCAGCCAGTTGCAGTAGCCCTCGGCTCCCAGGAGGGTAATGCCCACCACCGGATGCTGGGCCCGGCTGTCCTTGATGCTGAAGGTGCTGGTCCCATCGAAGCCGATGCTGTACGCCACCGAGGTCTTGCCTGCCTGGTAGGCATAACCGTAGAGGTAGCAGTAGACTGCCGTGCCCCCCTTCGCATAGACCACGTTGCTGCGCGCCTCGATAAGCCCCTGGGCCAGGGCGCTGTTCAGGTAGTCACAGTACTGCTGACCGGTGGTGGGCGTCGTGGCCACGAACAGGGAGCTGATGCCCACCGGGTGCAGGGGCAGCTCATCCGTGGGGTGGGCCGGGTCGTTGCCGCCCTCGCCACCATGGTCACCCATCCAATACACGCTGGCGGGCAGACGGACCTCCAGGGAGTTCGACAGAGGGCTGATCCAGTAGGCTCGGCTGGTCGAGGTCGAGCCTGAGGCGTTGGTGGCCGTGAAGGTGATGACGTAGAGGCCAGCCGTGCCGAAGCTGTGGCTTGGGTGCTGCTCCTGGCTCTGGGTCCCATCGCCGAAGTCCCAGGACCAGGAGGTGGGGGTGCCCGTCGAGGCATCCGTGAAGACGAGGGTCATGGTGGCGGCGGGCCGCAGGGCGTTGAACCCGGCCTGGGGCGCCGCCGCGGCCACCACAGTGGTCACGCTGACCGTGTTCGACCCGCTGTTGTTGGTGACCTTGAGCGTGACGGTGTAGGTGCCGGCCGTGGCATAGGTGTGGGTGGGAAGCTGGACGGAGCTGGTCTGGCCATCGCCGAAGTCCCAGGCCCAGAAGGTGGGATTTCCGGTGGAGGTATCCGTGAAGAGGACGGACTGACCGGTGACCCTGCTCGTGAAGTGAGCCGCCAGGGTGGACGAGGCTGTGCTGACGGTGACGCCGTGGGTGACCGGACTGCTGGTCCCCGCCGCATTGCTGGCGATGAGCGTGACGGTGTAGGTGCCGGCCGAGGTGTAGGCGTGGGTGGGGCTCTGCGTGGTGCTGGTGCCGCCATCGCCGAAGGTCCAGGCCCAGCCCGTGGGGCTGCCCGTGGAGGCGTCCGTGAAGGTCACGGTCTGGCCTGCGACGGGGCTGGTCGGGGCGAAGCTGAAGGCCGCCGTGGGGGCCACTGGCGCGGCAGTCACGGTGACGCTGTGCGTGACGGGGCTGCTGGCCCCCACCGCATTGCTGGCGATGAGCGTGACCGTGTAGGTGCCGGCCGAGGTGTAGGCGTGGGTGGGGCTCTGCGTGGTGCTGGTGCCGCCATCGCCGAAGGTCCAGGCCCAGCCCGTGGGGCTGCCCGTGGAGGCGTCCGTGAAGGTCACGGTCTG
>CAIPAY010000158.1 GCA_903863195.1 uncultured Holophagaceae bacterium | reverse complement strand
GCACCCCAACCTGCGCGGCCTGGTGGAGGGGACCTTCGAAGCCACCCCGGACTGGGAGGCCCTGGCGGCAAGCCCCGCGCCGGTGCTCTTCTCGGCCCTGCCCCACGGAGAGCTGGGCAAGCTCTGGCCTGAGCTGGAAGCGGCGGCCCAGACCCACCCGGGCCTGCTGGAGCGACTCATCGTCATCGACCTCTCCACGGACTTCCGCCTGGATCCGGCCTGGGTCTACGGCCTGGTGGACTGGAAGCCGGAGCGCATGGCGGGCGCCAAGCGCATCGCCAACCCCGGCTGCTTCGCCACCGCCCTGCAGTTGGCCCTGCTGCCCCTTGCCCAGTGGAAACCCGTCTTCGTGGCGGTCACCGCAGCCACGGGCTCCAGCGGCTCGGGGGCCGCTCTCTCCGAGACCACTCACCACCCCAGCCGCGCCCACGACTTCAAGGCCTACAAGATCCTGGGCCACCAGCACGAGGCCGAGGTGCTCCGCACCCTGGCCAGCCTGGGCTGGGAGGCGCCCCTCAGCTTCGTGCCTCAGAGTGCGCCCATGGTGCGGGGCATTTTCGCCACGGTTCAGTTCCCGCTGCCTTCGGGCCTAGACGCCGCCGCCCTGAAGGCCCATTTCGAGGCCTTCTACAAGGGCCGCTTCTTCGTCCGCATCGTGGACGGGTCGCCCCGGATGGCAGCCACCCTGGGCAGCGCGTTCGCGGAGGTGGCGGTCGCGGCTAAGGGTGGCCACGGCGCCATCCTGGTGGCCCTGGACAACCTGGGCAAGGGCATGGCCTCCCAGGCCGTGCAGAACCTCAACCTCAGCCTGGGCCTGCCCGAGTGGACCGGCCTGCGCGCCGCCGGAGGCTGGCCCGCCTAGCGCACCCCACGGGAAGCCCAACCTCTTTCGGCGAGTCCAGGCTGGCTACGAGGCCGGTGAAGTGAGGTCCATGATCCCATCACTGATGGCCAGGATCCACGGCCTACCGCTACTCTTGCCGCTATTGATACCATAGTCCCAGCCATGAGTTCACCCAACCTTTCAGGCCCCACGCAGAGGCAGATTGACGATGCCTGGGAGGCCCTTGTGGACTTCGACTTCTTCAACCGTTTTGGCGGTGAAATAAAGGCTGAGAGCCCTAACCTGGCTGAGCAGTTCGCAGACTACACCCTTGACCAAATGGGTACCCAACGACTCACTTCACCGCTCTTTTGGACCTTTTACGAAGCGGCGCTGGACCAAGGGCTACCCGCTCATGAGGCCATCCAGGCAGCCCATGACCTGACGCCTGAGTTTGGCTAACGGATTAGTCTAGACTCCCTAGGTCGGCGCAGCAGCATGGGCGAATTCGGCCAGATTAGAGGTGAGTATCCTCACACCTGCCCCGCGGCTCGGGACGCCATACACGCCATGGTCAATGGACCCCGTTCCACCTGAGTAGACTTCCATCAGCGTTGTGCTACTCCCCAGGGAGATCGTGCTCCGGCCACCAAGAAAACTGACGATGGCGGGCACCGACACTTGGTTGCCACTGTCGCCGTTACTCGACCTCCAGCAGGCCATGAGGTGGGGAAGTAAAAGCATCAGCAACACCAGTAACCTGCGAATCATTTTCCCCCCGGCAACGCAGCCATCCGCGGCACACACAAGGAGCTGGCTCAGGGAATCCCCAAGATCCCACACAAGCACACCATTCACGGCAGATAGATCCTCTTTCTGAATAATTTCGGCCTGTGGGATGATGGGTTCCCTTCTATCGGAGCATCAATGAATCCTTCCCACCTGACCCGCGAGGCCCTTAGGCAGTTCGCCACCGAGAACCGTGCGGCCTTCGAAGCTGAATTGAAGACCCTGGTTGAGATTCCCTCAGTCAGTGCCGACCCGGCTCACCAGGTCGACGTGAGGCGTATCGCCGAAGCCGCCAGGGCCCTCTTTGAGCACCACGGGGGCAAGGCCGAGATCCTGGAAACCAGCGGCAATCCCTTAATCCACGGCTGGTTCGGCGAGGATCCCAGCCTGCCCACCATCACGGTCTACAACCACATGGACGTGCAGCCTGCCAACGAGCCTGAGTGGACGGCGGAGCCCTTTAGCTTTGTGGTAGATGGTGACACTTACCGGGGCCGCGGCAGTACGGACGACAAAGGACCGGCTGTCACCGCGTTCTTCGGCGCCCTGGCGGCCCGCCGCGCCGGCGTGCCTCTGAACATCCACTTCCTGTGGGAGACCGAGGAGGAGATCGGCTCACCCAGCTTCGCCAGCGGCCTCAACCTGCATCAGGCGCGCCTGAAGACCAACGCCATCGTGGTGAGCGACACGGTCTGGATCACCCGGGGCAAGCCCAGCACGCCCGCAGGTCTGCGGGGCCTGAAGGGCTTCCGCCTCACCCTGGAGACCGCGGACCACGACCTGCACAGCGGCGTGGTGGGCGGCGCCGCCCGCAACCCCCTGGCGGAGCTCATCAAGGTGGTGGCCGCCATGATGGACGGTGAGACCGGCAAGGTGAAGATCCCCGGCTTCTACGACGAAGTGGTCAAGCCCAGCAAGCAGGAGCTCGAGGAGTGGGCCAACGCCGGCTTCAGCGTCGAGACCTTCAAGCAGGACCACATGATCACCGGCATGCGCACCGAGGATCCCCTGAAGGTCATGAAGCGCGTCTGGGGCCGACCCACCATGGAAGTCCACGGCGTCGTGGGCGGCTACACGGGCCCCGGCATCAAGAGCGCCGTCCCGCCCCGGGCCGAGGTGAAGCTGAGCTGCCGTCTGGTGCCCGCCATGGACGAGCAGAAGACCATCGCGCGCATCCGGAATTTCGTGGCGAAGCACTTCCCCGATGTCCAGTTCCACGAGGAGCACGGCCTGGCCCCCTTCAGCGGCCACGTCACCGGCCCCTACGCCGAGGCCATCAAGGATGCCTACCGCTTCGCCTTCGACGCCCCCTGCTCCTTCACCCGGGAGGGCGGCAGCATCGGCGCCGTGAAGACCATGGAGGATCTCCTGGGCTGCCAGGTGTTCTTCCTGGGCCTGAGCCTGCCCAGCCACGGCTACCACGCGCCCAACGAGAACTACGACTGGGAGCAGGCCAGTGGCGGCATGGCCGCCTTCGCCCACTACTTCGAGACGGTGAGCGCGATCAAGCACTAGTGGCCGTTACTCGCGAAAATCGTCGGCCTGCGGCCGGCGATTTTCGTTAGAAGGTGCCTTGGACCAGGCCGCCATCTACGAGCAGGCTCTGGCCGGTGAGGTAGGACGCGGGCTGGCCGCAGAGGAAGGCGATCACGGCGCCCACTTCCTCGGGACGACCGATGCGGCCCACGGGGATGGACTCGGCCTGGCGGGCGAGGTGTTCCTCGGGCGTGATGCCCGTGGCCGCGGCCTTCACCTCCGCTAGGTGGAGCTGCCGGTCGGTCATGACGTGGCCGGGCAGCAGGGCGTTCACCGTGATGCCGTCCCGGGCGGTCTCCAGGGCCAGGGTGCGAGTCAGGCCGGAGAGTCCCGCGCGCAGCGTCGAGCTGATGGTCAGCAGGGGGTAGGGCTGCTTCGCGACGAGGCTCGTGATGTGGACGATGCGCCCCCACTGCTGGGCCCGCATGCCCGGCAGCACCAGACGGGTCATGCGCACCACGTTCAGGAGGGTGGAGTCCACCCCCGCGCACCAGTCCGCATCGGTGAGGTTGGCGAACTCCGCGGCCTTGGGGCCGCCGGTGTTCGTGATGAGGATCGCCACCGGTCCCAGCTCCGCGACCGTGGCCTGGTGCCAGCGGACGAGGTCCTCCGCCGAGGTGACATCCACGGGGGTGGCCAGCACGGGCACGCCGAGCGCCGCCAGCTCCGCCTTGGTGGCGGCCAGCGCCTCGGCACCCCGCCCACAGATCGAGACCGCGCAACCCTCCGCCGCCAGCGCGTGGGCGGCGGCCCGGCCCAGCCCCTTGCTGCCCGCCGCCACCATGGCCACTTTTCCCGCGATGCCCAGCTGCATGGCGACCTCCAGGACTCCAGCATAGGGCAGGCCGCTTTGTTGATGACAGCGGCCCGGACCGCCCCGACCATGGGGCATGGTGCGCGCCTCGGATCGAATCCCCCTCTTCCTGCTGGCCACGGTGGGCCTCGCCTTTGTCGTGCTGGGCTGGGCGCCGAAGGCCGACCGCTTCACCTGGTTCATGGAGAACCTGCCGGTGCTCGTCGGGGTGCCGGCGCTCCTGGCCACCCACCGGCGCTTTCCCCTCTCGACCCTGCTCACCGTGCTCATCGCGCTCCACTGCCTGGTGCTCATGGTGGGCGGCTACTGGACCTACGCCGAGGTCCCGGCCGGCCACTGGGTCAAGCAATGGCTGCACCTGGCCCGCAATCCCTATGACCGATTGGGACACCTCTTCCAGGGCTTCGTGCCGGTGCTGCTCTTCCGGGAGGTGCTGCTGCGCAAGGGGGTGCTGAAGCCCGGCCCCTGGTCCGTCTTCGTCCTGATCCTGATGACCCTCGGCCTCAGCGCCGCCTACGAGCTGCTGGAGTGGCAGACCGCGGTCTGGACCGGCAGCTCCGCGGACGCCTTCCTGGGCTCCCAGGGCGACCCCTGGGACACCCAGTGGGACATGGCCTGCGCCCTCATCGGCGCCAGCGCGGCCCTGGCCACCCTGACCAAGTTCCAGGACCGGCAGATCCAGGGACTGGCACCCGCCGGGACAGCCCTTTCCGCCGAGCCCCCCGGATGCTGAACCCCGAGGCCCTGCAGCTCGCGGCGGAGCTGGGCGGCACCCTGCTCCAGGCCGGTGGCGGCAGCCTGCTGCTGGTGGAGCGCCTCCGGGCCCACGGCCTGCCCCAGGTGGCGGTGCTGGGCCGGGACGCCGCAGACCTCCGCGCGCCCCTGGAGGCCGCGGCGCACGCCCAGGCCCGGGGGGTCGAGCTGAACCTGCTCGCCCTGCTGCCCCTGCCCGGCTGCGACCTCGCCGCCGCCCTGGCGTCCCACCAGCGCCGCCTAGGTGCCCTGGTGGCCGCCCTGGACGCAGGCCTGCCCTGGCTCTCGGACCAGCCGATGCTCGTCCGCAGGCTCCCGGGCCGGGTCTTCCGGACGGCGCCGGTGCCCCTCCCCAAGGCGCCCATGGGGCCCCTGGAGAAGGCGGAGCTGAAGCTGCTGCTGGCGGACTGGGGCTCGGACCGGCGCAAGCGGGTCTTCCGTCGCCCGGAGTGGCAGGAGGTGCCGACTTTGGATGGCTGCGGCTTCGAGGTGGACCTCTGGCCGGGCGTGCCCGTGCCGGAAGGAGCGCTGCTGCGGGTGGCCCCCCTGGAGCTGCCCTGCGCCACCCCCCTCACGGACGCCCTGCGGGGCGCCCTCCGGGCCGCCACCGGAAGCCCCGTGCCCTTCCTGCCCCTGCCAGCAGACCCCGCGCCCCTGCACGCCCTGCGGCTGCTCACGGCGGAGGTCGCCGCCTTCCGGGGATCGGTGCTGGCCTGGGAAAGCGCCCTGATCGGGCTGGCGGCCCTGCCCGCACCGGCCCACTTCTGCGCCCGGTGCTGACCCGGTGGAGCTAGGCTAGATGCCATGCATCCCGCTCCCGCCCCCCTGAGCGCCCGTCCTGGCCCGGCGGCCTGAGGTGGAGCTCCACGGGGATCCCCGGACCGTCCTGACCCTCGACGCCGGGGGCACCACCTTCGTGTTCGGCGCCATGCGCGGCGGCCGGGCGATCCTGCCGCCGGTCACCCGGCCCTCGCAGGGCCACGACCTGGCCCTCTGCCTGCGCGGGATCGAGGACGGCTTTCGGGAGGCCTGGGACCACTGCGGCGGCGCCGCGGCCATCAGCTTCGCCTTCCCGGGCCCCGCGGACTATCCCAACGGGGTCATCGGCGACCTGGTGAACCTGCCGGCCTTCCGGGGCGGCGTGCCCCTGGGCCCGCTGCTGGAGGACCGCTTCGGCGTGCCGGTCCTGCTCAACAATGACGGGGACCTGTTCGCCTACGGGGAGGCCCTCGGCGGCCTCCTGCCCGAGGTGAATGCCGCCCTGGCCGCGGCGGGCAGTCCGAAGCGGTTCCGCAACCTGCTGGGCGTCACCTTCGGAACCGGCTTCGGCGGGGGCCTGGTGGTCAACGGCCAGCTCTATCGCGGGGACAACGCCGCCGGCACCGAGATCTGGGCCCTTCGCAACAAGCTGAACCCCCTGGCCTCAGCCGAGGAGGGCGTGGCCATCCGCGCGGTGCGACGAACCTACGCCGAGGCTGTGGGCCTGAGCCTGGAGGGCGCCCCGGAGCCCCGGGAAATCTTCGAG
>CAIPAY010000157.1 GCA_903863195.1 uncultured Holophagaceae bacterium | reverse complement strand
CTGCTTTTACCCTTCCGCGCTAGCTGTCTTTATCGACCGGGCTGCCTGGATGACCGTCCCCCGCCGCGTAGCGGCTTCGTTCAACCAGGTGGTGGCACGCTTCCAGAATGGGAAAACCCTCAAGGGTCTGACCAATGATTTCTTCCCAGCCAAGGAGGCCTTCCACATCTCCCTGGCGGGAACCACGGTCAGCACCAAACCGCTTGAGGTGAAGGTCGCCGAGCTCAAGGCCCTCTGCTTCGTGCGGAGCCTGGAGGGCGACCCGGGGCACCCCAAGACCCACGAGTTTCCGCCCTTCGGGCCCGCTGCGGGCCGCAAGGTGGAGGTCACCTTCCGGGATGGCGAGGTCCTGCTGGGGACCACCCAGGGCTACCAGCCAAGTCGACCGGGCTTCTTCGTCACCCCGGCGGACCCAGGCTCCAACAATGAGCGGTGCTACGTGGTGGCCGCCGCCACCAAGGCTGTGCGCTGCCTGTAGGCTGACAGGCCTAGGCCCCGGCTGCCGGAGCAGCGCGGGGCCTGATGCCGGGGTGGAGCCTAGTCCAGGTTCGCCTGGGCGGCGGCCAGGGTGGCGATGGGCACGCGGTAGGGGCTGCAGCTCACGTAGTCGAGCCCGACCTTGTGGAAGAACTGCACGCTGCGGGGGTCCCCGCCGTGCTCACCGCAGACGCCGAGCTTGATGCCTGGGCGGGCGGTGCGGCCCTTCTCGCAGGCGATGCGCACCAGCTCTCCGATGCCCTCCTGGTCCAGGCTCTGGAAGGGGTCATCCTCCAGGATCTTCTTGCCGACGTAGTCAGGTAGGAAGCTGCCGGCATCATCGCGACTGAAGCCGAAGCCCATCTGGGTGAGGTCGTTGGTGCCGAAGCTGAAGAACTCGGCCTCCTGGGCGATGCGATCGGCGGTGATGGCAGCGCGGGGGATCTCGATCATGGTGCCGATGGGGCAGGCGAACTGGGTGCCACGCTCCTGGTTGACCTGGGCGATCTCGTCCAGCATCTCGGCCTTGGTGAAGGCCAGCTCCCGCACAGTGCCGATGAGGGGCACCATCACTTCGGGCACGGCGGTGATCCCCTTGGCGGCCACGTTGAGAGCAGCTTCGGCGATGGCGCGGACCTGCATGCGGATGATCTCGGGGAAGGTGATGCCGAGGCGGCAGCCGCGATGGCCCATCATGGGGTTGAACTCGTGGAGCTGCCCCACGCGGCGCTCCACGGTGCCGAGATCCACGCCGAGCACCTCGGCCATTTCCCGCTGGCCGGCTTCATCCTGAGGCAGGAACTCGTGGAGCGGGGGATCCAGCAGGCGGATGTTCACGGGCAGGCCGTCCATGGCCTTGAAGATGCCTTCGAAGTCCTCGCGCTGCATGGGCAGCAGCTTGGCCAGGGCCTTCTTCCGGCCTTCCACATCCGAGGCGAGGATCATCTCCCGCACGGCGATGATGCGGTCGCCCTCGAAGAACATGTGCTCTGTGCGGCAGAGGCCGATGCCCTGGGCGCCGAAGGCGCGGGCCACGGCAGCGTCATGCGGCGTATCGGCGTTGGTGCGCACCTTGAGGCGCTTGGCGGTGTGGCTCCAGGTCATGATCTTGGCGAAGCGCCCATAGAGCTCGCTGTCCTCGGCCTTCAGGCTTCCGCCCACCAGGACCTGGTTCACCTCGGAGGGATGCGCGCTCAGCTGGCCGGCGAACACCTCGCCGGTGGAGCCGTCGATGGAGATCCAGTCTACGCCGGCCTTCAGCTCCCGGTTCCCGACTCGCACGATGCCCTGCGCGAGGTCGATCTGCAGGGCGGAGGCGCCGCAGACACAGGGCTTGCCCATGCCGCGGGCGACCACGGCCGCGTGGCTGGTCATGCCGCCGCGGGCCGTTAGGATGCCCTCGGAGGCCACCATGCCAGAGATGTCCTCGGGACTGGTCTCGATCCTGACCAGCACCACGGGACCATCCTTGGCCAGCTTCTCGGCAGCATCCGCGGTGAGCGCGATGCGCCCCGTGGCAGCGCCAGGTCCGGCATTGAGGCCCTTGGTCAGCAGCTCTCCGCTGCTGCGCAGGCGGTCCTTCTCCTTGGGATCGAAGACCGGGGCCAGCAGCTGCGACAGGCTGTCCGCATCGATACGCTGCAGCGCGGTGTTGCTGTCGATGAGGCCCTCATCCACCAGGTCGATGGCGATGCGGATGCCGGCCATGGCGGTGCGCTTGCCATTGCGGGTCTGGAGCAGGTACAGCTTGCCGCGCTCGATGGTGAACTCGATGTCCTGCATGTCCTTGAAGTGGTGCTCAAGCCGCTTGCAGGTGGCGTCCAGTTCCGTGAAGGAGGCGGGCATCACGTCCTCGAGGCTCTGCAGCCCGGTGCCCTCGGCCTGCGCGCGGGTGATGGGCTGCGGGGTGCGGATGCCCGCGACCACATCCTCGCCCTGGGCGTTGATGAGGTATTCACCGTAGAAGATCTTCTCGCCCGTGGCCGGATCCCGCGTGAAGGCCACGCCGGTGCCGCAGTCGTCGCCCATGTTGCCGAAGACCATGCTCTGCACGTTCACACCGGTGCCCCACTCGTCGGGGATGCGGTTGAGCCTGCGGTAGGTAATGGCGCGTCCGGTGTTCCAGCTCTCGAAGACGGCACGGATGGCGCCCCAGAGCTGCTGCATGGGGTCCTGCGGAAAGTCGGCGCCGGTTTCATCGCGAACGATGGCCTTGAAGGCAACGACCATGGCCTTCCAGTCATCCACATCCAGATCCGTGTCGAGGTGCTTGCCGAGCCGCTCCTTGGCGCGCTCGAGCTCGGCTTCGAAGAGCCCGTGCTCGACGTTGAGCACGACGTTGCTATACATCGTGACGAAGCGGCGGTAGGAGTCCCAGGCGAAGCGGGGGTTGCCACTGGCGCGCTCGAGGGCCACCACCGTCTGGTCATTGAGGCCGAGGTTGAGGACGGTGTCCATCATGCCGGGCATCGAGACCCGGGCGCCTGAGCGCACTGACAGCAGGAGCGGGTTTTCCGTGGAGCCGAAGCCGCAGCCGCGCACGCCTTCGAGCCATCGCAGGGCCTCGACCACCTCCGCCTGCAGCTTATCGGTGAGCTTCCGGCCGTTGGTGTAGTAGGCGCCGCACTGCTCGGTGGTGAGGGTGAAGCCCGGTGGTACGGGGATGCCCAGTCCGGCCATCTCAGCAAGGTTGCAACCCTTGCCTCCCAACAGGTTGCGCATTGCTGCACCCCCTTCGTTGCGATCTCCCCCGAAGGTATAGACACCCTTGCTCATCAAATCCTCCACACGGAACGTTCAGTATATCCATGACATCCGGATCGGGAATGGAAAAGCCCCCGGAATTCGGGGGCGGGGTACACAAAGAACGGGTCACCCGTTTCGGGGTGACCCGTCTTGTTTTAACGTCGCAGCGACCTACTTTTCCACTCCTGTGCAGAGCAGTATCATCGGCCCTCCAGGTCTTAACGGCCGTGTTCGGGATGGGAACGGGTGTGACCCCTGGGGAAAAGCCACGACGAAGGGTAGTAGGGTTGAGACGGGTTTGCGAGGCGCGCGGAGCGCGTTCGTGGTGATGCAATTCATTGATGAAAGGTCAAGTCTATGGACCGATTAGTATCGCTAAGCTGAATCCGTTACCGGACTTACACATGCGACCTATCAACGTGGTGGTCTTCCACG
>CAIPAY010000156.1 GCA_903863195.1 uncultured Holophagaceae bacterium | reverse complement strand
GGGTCTTCTGCTTCTCTCGTGGCCGCATCTGTACACCGGATTCTGAGGGGTTGTCCCTTCCAATCTGGTGTTTAAAATCGACCATTTGTTCCCTCAAATAGTAGCTTTAAAAGGAGTTGTGACTATTTCAGGGCCGACGAAGGCAGAGGCTGCGGAGGGAAACAGGATCCTTCTCGGCGGTCCTCCGCCTTCTCGTCCTTTCTCTGCGAGGGTAGTTTTTTTGTTTAAATAGAAAAGGCCGGGGATTTCCCCGGCCTTTTCTATTCTTCCGATCAACGTCCAGAGACGTATCTGACTCAGTGCTTGGTGGTAGCGCCGGAGGCGCCGAAGCCGGTCTGGCCACGGACATACTGGTCTTCGAAGGCCGCGATCTCGGCCTTGGCGCGGTCGCTGCCGTCCAGCTTGGAGAAGATGTAGGCCAGGCCGAAGGCGATGGGCATGGCGAAGAGGGCCGGCTGCGTGTAGGGGAAGAGCGGGGCCTTCATGTGGATGACGTCCACCCACACCGACTTCGAGAAGAGCACGAAGCAGAAGGCCGAGATCAGGCCGCCATAGCCACCCCAGAGGGCGCCGCGGGTGGTCAGGCCCTTCCAGAACATGGAGAGGATGAGCACGGGGAAGTTCGCCGCGGCTGCCACGCCGAAGGCGAGGCCCACCATGAAGGCGATGTTCTGCTTCTCGAACAGGATGCCGAGGACGATGGCGACGAAGCCGAGGCAGATGGTGGCGATCCGGGAGACCTTGATCTCCGTGGCTTCCGAGGCCTTGCCCTTCATGATGACGCGGGCATAGAGGTCATGGCTGATGGCCGAGGCGCCAGCCAGTGCGAGGCCCGAGACCACCGCCAGGATGGTGGCGAAGGCGACCGCGGCCAGGAAGCCCAGCAGCATGTTGCCGCCCACGGCCTTGGCCAGATGCATGGCGACCATGTTGCCACCACCGATGAGCTTGGCAGCGGGGCCCACGACGCCCACCTGGCCGTCGGTGAAGAAGGCGCCGTTCTTGCCGACGATGATCATGGCGCACAAGCCCATGAGGAAGATCACATTGAAGAAGTAGGACACGAAGCCCGTGGCGTAGAGCACGGACTTGCGGGCTTCCTTCGCGTTGGTGACGGTGAAGAACCTCATGAGGATGTGCGGCAGGCCGGCGGTGCCGAACATGAGGCCCAGGCCCAGGGAGATGGCGGTCACGGGGTCGGCCAGGAGGCTGCCGGGATGCATCAGCTTGGGGCCCAGCTTGTGGGCTGCCATGGCCTGCTGCATGAGGTTTTGGTAGGAGAAGCCGAACTTGCTCATGGCCAGCACCATGACCAGGGTGCCGCCGAGGAGCAGCATGCAGGCCTTGATGATCTGCACCCAGGTGGTGGCCACCATGCCGCCGAAGATGACGTAGACCATCATCAGGAGGCCGACCGCGAAGATGGCGATGTTGTAGTCGAGGCCGAACAGCAGCTTGATGAGCTGGCCGGCGCCCACCATCTGGGCCAGCAGGTAGAAGCAGACCACAGTCAGCGAGGAGATCGCCGCCATGGTGCGCACCTTGCCCTGGTCGAGGCGATAGGCGGTGATGTCTGAGAACGTGAACTTGCCCATGTTCCGCAGGCGCTCAGCCATCAGGAACAGGATGATCGGCCAGCCGGCGAAGAAGGCCAGCATGTAGATGTAGCCGTCGTAGCCCTGGGTGTAGACCATGGCGCTCAGACCCAGCAGGGTCGCGGCGGACATGTAGTCGCCAGCGATGGCGAGACCGTTCTGGAAGCCGGTGATGCCGCCACCGGCCGTGTAGAAGTCAGCCGTGGACTTGGTGCGGCCCGACGCCCAGTAGGTGATGCCCATGGTCAGTGCCACGAAGAGACAGAACATGGCGATGGCGTGCCAGTTGGTGGGCTGCTTGGCCTGGATGCCATCCAGGGCCGGGCCGGCGAAGGCCAGGGTGGACAGGGCGAACATGCCCAGAGCCGTGACGATGCGGTTCAGACGGCTCATTACTTGCCCTCCTTCTGGGCTTCCTTGATGATTTCCTGGGTCAGCGAGTCGAACTCGCCATTGGCCCGGACCACGTAGATCGCGGTCAGGATCCAGAAGAAGACGAACATGAAGAACTCGACCACGACGCCGACGGTCAGCATGGAACCTTCGGAGATGGGCCGGCCGAGCAGGGCGGGCTTGAACGCCACCACCAGCACGAAGCCATAGAACATCACCAGGGTGATGGCAGACATGGTCCAGGCGAAGCGTCCCCGACGCTTCACGAGCGTCTGGAACTTGGGATTGCTCCGCATCAGTTCATACATCTCACTGCTCATGGCTGGTGCCCCTCCTTGTGAAGTGGTGCCCTACCGGCCCGGTATGGGAAATAGGGATACAGCGTTGCTTTTCAGGATGCTAGTTGAGGGAATCATATATGACCACATGCTCCGGTGCAAGCGTGCGGACCGGTTCCAGCCAGCCATGCGGCAGTGAGATTTAGGAACATCCACCCGGGTGCGAGGTCAGAGAAAACCTCTCCGTTGCTGGTCCAGCTCGATGGAGTCATAGAGCGCCTGGAAGTTGCCCTCGCCGAAGCCGAGGTTGCCCCGCCGCTGGATGATCTCGAGGAACAGCGGTCCGAGCTGGTCCTCGCTGAAGATCTGGAGCAGGTAGCCGCTGGCGTCGCCGTCGATCTGAACTCCTAGCTCCCGGGCTGTGGCGAGGTCCTCGCGCACGGTGTAGCCGTCCCGGGCCACGCGGCCGGGCAGCAGCTCGTAGTAGGCCTCGGGCACCCGCAGGAACCGCAGGCCCTGGGCCTGCAACGTGCGCAGGGCGTGGAAGATGTCATTCGTCGCCAGGGCGATGTGCTGGACGCCATGGCCTCGATGGCGCTGGACGTATTCCTGCACTTGGCTCTTGAGGTCGGCGGGCTGGTTGATGGGGATGATCACCTGGTGGTTGGCGCTCTGCACCACCTTGGAGTCGAGGCCCGTGCCCAAGGCGCCGCGGATGTGGAACTCGCGGGTGACCGTGAACCCGAAGACACGCTCGTAGAAACCCACGAGGGCGTCCATCTCACCCGGCCCGACGTTGTTGGTGAGATGGTCGACCCGGACCAGGCCGGGGTCGCAGAAGGCCGGAGCGGGATCCGGTGTGAGGCCCGGCCAGAAGCAGCCGGATTCCCCCTGGCGCTCTACGAGGTAGTTCCAGACATCGCCCACGCCCTGGATCGCGGCGAAGCGGAGGCTGCCCCCCTCGGTGCTGTGGGTCTGGGGCGCCAGCCGGAGGACGGCCCCCGCGGCGAGGGCCTGAGCGAGGGCATGGTCGAGGTCAGCCACGGTGAAGCTGAGGGCACAGACGCCCTCGCCATGCAGGTCGAAGTAGTGGCCGGCGGGGTGCTCGGGGCCTGCCTCGAAGACCAGCACGTCCATGCGCTGCTGCCGTAGCTGCACCATGCGGCCCCAGGCCCCGGAACCGCTCGCGGTCCGCGCGAAGCCGAGCCGCCGGTAGAGGGACTCCAGCCGCTCCAGGGGGCCGGTCAGCTGAAGGTGGTCCAGGCGCAGCAGCCCCAGGGGATCCGGGGAGACCAGGGTCCCCATCGGGGTGCTGAGTGAGAAGGTCGGGGTGGCCATGGCGGGTCCTACGGGCTGGAGAGGCACCAGTCTGGTTACCGGCTGCGATGACCAGGGTCACATGAAAGAATTACATACCTGGACTCAATATTTAAGAACCATAAGGTCAATAATGAATTTCAATGAAAAGGACCCGCGAACGGGTCCTTTTCAGGGTGGAGACGGGGTGTCGCGTCAGCTGAGGCTGGTGGCGATAACCTTCTCGCGGCTGTAGAACTCCAGCACGTCGCCTTCCTTGAGCTCGTCGTAGCCCTCGATGGCGATGCCGCAGTCGAGGCCGTTCTTCACCTCGGAGACATCTTCCTTGAAGCGCTTGAGGCTCTTGAGGGTGCCTTCGAAGAGGGTCTCCTCGCCGCGCTTCACGCGGACCTTGTTGCTCTTCTGGACTTTGCCCTCGGTGACGAAGGAGCCCGCTATGACAACGCGACCGATCTTGAAGAGCTGGCGGATCTCCGCCTGGCCGTGGATGGTCTCCTTGTCGGTGGCATCCAGGAGGCCGACCATGGCCTGCTCGATCTCCTCGGTCACCTTGTAGATGATGTCGTGGAAGCGCAGGTCCACACCTTCCTCATGAGCCAGCTCCACGGTCTTCTTCTCGGCCTTGGTATGGAAGCCGATGATGGTGGCCTTGGAGGCCTCGGCGAGGAGGACATCGTTCTCGGTGACGGTGCCGGCGGCGCTGTGGATGATGCGCACGCGGACCTTCTCGGTGCTGAGCCGCTCCAGCTGGCCCACCAGGGACTCGACGGAACCCTGGGTATCACCCTTGATGATGAGGGGCAGCTCCTTGACCTGGCCATCCTTGAGGGTGCTGAAGAGGGTCTCGAGCGTGGCACGCTGCTTCTGCTGCGCAGCCTGCTTGGCCTTCTCCTGGCGGAAGGTGACGATGGTGCGGGCCTTGGGCTCGTCCTCCACCACCTGGTAGTTGTCGCCGGCGGAGGGCACTTCCTCGAAGCCGAGGATCTGCACGGCGCTGGACGGACCCGCCTCTGTAACCTTGCGGCCGAGGTCATCGAACATGGCGCGGACGCGGCCCATGGTGGCACCGGCCACGAAGATGTCGCCGGCCCGCAGGGTGCCGCGCTGCACCAGGACCGTGGCCACGGGGCCGCGGCCGCGATCGAGGCGGCCTTCGATGATGGACCCGGCTGCGGGACAGTCATACACAGCCTTGAGTTCCTTCATGTCAGCCACGAGGAGCAGCGTCTCCAGGAGCTCGTCGAGGCCCTGCTTGGTCTTGGCGCTCACCAGGACGGCGGGTACGTCGCCGCCGTAGGTCTCGGTCTGGACGCTGTACTGGAGCAGGCCCTGCTGGACCTTGTCTGGGTTGGCGCCGGGCTTGTCGATCTTGTTGATGGCGACCACGAGGGGCACGTCCGCAGCCTTGGCGTGGTTGATGGACTCCACGGTCTGGGGCATGACGCCGTCGTCGGCAGCCACCACCAGGACGGCGATGTCCGTGACCTTGGCGCCGCGGGCACGCATCTTGGTGAACGCTTCGTGACCGGGGGTGTCGAGGAAGACCACCTGGCGCATCAGGCCCGTGTTGGGATCCTTCACGTCGACGTGGTAGGCGCCCACGTGCTGAGTGATGCCGCCCGCTTCCCCGGCAGCCACCTTGGTCTTGCGGATGGCGTCCAGGAGGGAGGTCTTGCCGTGATCCACGTGGCCCATGATGGTGACGACGGGAGGACGGGGCAGCTTTTCGCCCTGCACCTCACCGGCCTCATCGGCCATGATCTGGACATCCTCTTCGAAGGTGACGATGTCGGCCAGGAACCCGAACTCCCGGGCGATCTCCTTGGCCATCTCGGTGTCGAGGGGCTGGTTGATGGTGGCGAAGATGCCCCGGTGGAGGAGCTTGGCCACGACATCCTTGGCGGGGCGGCTGCACTTCTCGGCGAGTTCCTTGACGGTCACGCCCTCGGACAGCATGACGATGCCGATCTCGTCCTCGATGTATTCGCCGGCGACCTGCTGGGCGCGGGAGCGGGGCTGGCGGAGCTTGAGATCAAGCTCCTCTTCCTTGCTCCGGACGTAGCCGCCCTTCTTCTTCTTGCCACTCTGGTGGGCGCCGCGACCGGGGCCCTTCTGGCTGTTGGGATCAATGGGGCCTGCGGCCGGGAGGGAGGGGCCACGACCTGGGCCGCCGGGACGGGGGCCGCCGGGACCACGGCTGGGTCCACCAGGGCCTCGGTTGGGACCCATGCCAGGACGGTTGGGACCCATGCCAGGGCGGCTGGGGCCCATGCCGGGACGGCTGGGGCCGCCGGGACCGCCGGGACGTCCGCCAGGTCCCTGGGGCCGCACGCCTCCCACAGGACGGGCCTGGGGCAGCTGGATGTAGCGGGCGGGTTCCTGGACTCGGGGGGCGGGGGCCGGGGTGTCCGAGGTCTTGATGCGGGAGTAGCCCTGCTCGGTCCTCATCTCGGTGATCGCGGGCGGGATGTAGGGGCGCCGCGTGGGATTGGTCGGGGGCAGGGGCTCGTGGCGGACTTCCCCACGACCGGTGTTGGTGGCCATCTGGAGGACGGCCTTTTCCTTCTGAGGCATGCCGGACCGCTGGACATTGCCCGGGGTCTGGCCGGGCCGCTGCACGATGGGTCGCGCGCCAGCCTCGGGGCGGGGCCCAGAGGACAGGGGAGCAGCGGCACCGGTCACCGGGGGCTGGGTCGGACGCGGGGCCATGGGACCCGTGGGACGGGCCGGGGGCAGCTGGATGTAGCGGGCAGGTTTGTCATCCCGGGGGGCCGGGGCGGGCATGCCGGAGGACACCTTCAGGCGGGAGAAGGTCTCCTGGGGCTCGGAAGCGGCCACGACAGGCTTGGCCGGGGCCGTCTCAGCGGCTGCGGCAGGAGCCTCGGCCCTGACTTCAGGGGCGGGCTCAGGCCGGGGGGCCGGCTCGGGAGCGGCGGCCGCCACAGGCTCAGGGCGAGGCTCCGACTTGGGCTCGACCTCGGGTCGGGGCTCGGCCTTCTTCACCAGGACCGCAGGGGCGGGCCGGGGGGGCTCGGGCTGTGGCTCCGGCTCGGCCTTGGCCGGGGCGGGTGGGCCCTTGACGATCCGGACGGCGGCGGAGGGCTTGTGCAGGGCCAGAGGAGGGGCTTCGGATTCCCCCTTCTGCTTGCCCTGTAGGCCCCGGCGCAGTTGATCCGCCTGGTCATCGGTGAGGTTGGAGCTATGGCTCTTCCCTTGGAGGCCCAGACGCTTCTCACAGGCCTCAATGACCTCCTGATTGGCGACTCCGAGCTCTTTGGCGAGTTGGTTGATACGCAGCATGTAAGCGGACTACCTCGGCCTGGGGGTGGGAATAAGGGAAGGGCTGCAGGACTACAGCCTACTCCCCGAAGTGAGCCTGCACGGCATCGATGAGACGGAAGGCCAGATCCTGATCCAGACCTTCCACCTGCATGAGCTGTTCGGCAGTCACAGTGTAAAGGGATTTGGCGTCGGGATATCCCGCGGCGGCCAGGCGCTCCGCGAGGGAGGCATCCAGGCCGTCGACCTGGATGATGTCAAGGAGGGAGGAGGCGGGAGCCTCTTCCTCGGCCGCTTCGGCAACCGGCTGCGGGAGCGCCAGGCCCATGGCGGCCTCGGCTTCGCGCCGCTTGTCGGACTCGCTGCGGACATCGATGTTCCAGCCCGTCAGCTTGGCGGCGAGGCGCACGTTCTGGCCCCGCTTGCCGATGGCGACGCTGAGCTGCTCGTCGTCCACCACGACCTCGACCCGGCGTCCCTCGGGATCCACCAGGTTCACGCGGAGGGCCTTGGCCGGGTTCAGCGCGTTGGCGATGAACTGGGCCGAGTCGTCCGAGTAGCGCACGATGTCGATCTTCTCGTTCTTCAGCTCGCGGATGATGGCCTGGACGCGGCTGCCCTTGAGGCCCACGCAGGCGCCCACGGGATCCACATCGGGATCGAGGCTGTGGACGGCCACCTTGGCACGGTCCCCGGCTTCCCGGACGCAGTTGCGGATGACCACGGTGCCGTCATGGATCTCGGGCACCTCGTTCTCGAAGAGCTTGATGAGCAGCCGCGGATCGGTGCGGCTGACCTGAACCTGGGGGTCCTTGGCGCTGCGATCGACGCTGACGATGACGACCTTGATGCGCTGGCCCTTGTCGAAGCGGTCCCCGCGGAGGGCCTCGCTGCGGCGGAGCATGGCTTCCACCCGGTCGATCTCGAGGATGATGGCGCTCTTCTCGAAGCGCTTGACCTCGGCCACCAGGACCTCGCCGATGCGGTCGGCGAACTCGGTGAAGATGCGCTCGCGCTCCGCTTCCCGGACCTTCTGCACCAGCACCTGCTTGGCGGCCTGGGCGGCGATGCGGCCGAGCTGGCTGGTGTCCTGGGGTAGCCAGAGCGTATCGCCCTCGGCGGCATCAGGGTTCAGCTGCTGGGCTTCCGTCAGGCTGATCTCAAGATCTTCTTCCTCGACCTCGGCCACGACCTGCTTCAGGGCATAGACGTGGAACTCGCCGGTCTCCCGGTCCATCTGGGCCTGGAAGTTGCCGTAGAAGTCTTGGGCGTTGAAGTACTTGTCCGCCGCCTTGGCGAGGGCTTCCTCCACCGCGGCGAAGACGTCTTCTTCGTTGATCCCCTTCTCCGCAGCGATCATCTTCACGCTGTCAAAAAAGGTCGTTGCTACCGTTGCCATGTCAGGCCTCCTCTTCTTCGACGGCGCTTGTCTCTACGCCGCCGGCATCAGGTGCTTCAGTGAAACGGGCGGCCAGGTGCTTGGGCCGCGGAGTCTTTTCCTCGTCGAAAGGCGCGAGACGCGCCTTCTGGATCGCCTCGAGGGGCACGGTCTTCAGGACGCCGTCCTCCTCCAGGGTGATGCTCGTGCCTTCCAGAGGGCCGATCCAGCCCTTGAAGCGCTTCTGCCCGTTGATGGGCGCGGCGGTCTGCACGCGGCAGAGCCGGCCGGCGAAGCGGCGGAAGTGGTCGGCCTTGACCAGGGGACGCTCCATGCCGGGGCTGCTGACCTCGATGCCGAGCTTCTCGCGCAGGTCCGGGAACTCCACGTCGAGCCAGAGCAGGAGGCCCTCGTGGGCCGTGGTGCAGTCGTCCAGAGTGACCTTGCGGCGGCTGGTCTCGGCGTCCAGGTGGTCGATATAGAGGCGCAGCACCTCTTCCTTGCCCTCGCGGGCAGTCTCGAGTTGCACCAGCTCATAGCCCAGCAGGGCCAGCTGGCGCTCGAGAGGAGGCTGCACTTTCTTCAGATCCACTGACACTCCGGGATAAAAACAAAAAAGGTGGGTCGAACCCACCCAGTCTTGGCACCCGAGACGGGACGCCATGGCCGAATTGAGCCTGAAGTCTACCGCCTTTTGCCAGGAACCTCAAGGCGCCATAACGGCGCGTCCCCTGGCGGGAGGCAAGCTGCTGCCCGGGTGCAATTTGTTGGTGAGGGGGCGGTGTCCCTCGGATTCAATGGAGGAGAAGGGGGCGACCATGGCCACGATTCTGGACGGCAAGGCGCACGCGGACCGCATGCTCGAGGAGGTGCGGCTCCAGGTGGAGGCCCGGCTGGCCAAGGGGCTGCGCGCACCCGCGCTGGCCGTGGTGCTGGTGGGGGAGGATCCGGCCAGCCAGGTCTACGTCCGCAACAAGGGCGCCGCCTGCGGCCGGGTGGGCATCCGGTCCCTGGAGTTCCGGTTGGCCTCGGACACCCCTCAGGCCGAGGTGGATGGCCTCATCGACCGGCTCAATGCCGACCCCACGGTGGACGGCATCCTGGTGCAGCTGCCCCTGCCCAAGGGGCTCGACGCCAAGCGGGCCCTCCACCGCATCAGCCCCGCCAAGGATGTGGACGGGTTCCATCCCATGAACCAGGGCCTGCTGCTGGAGGGCCTGCCGGGACTGCGCCCCTGCACCCCCACCGCCTGCATGTCCCTGCTGGCCCACCATGGCCTGGTCCTGAAGGGGCTGCGGGCCGTGGTGCTGGGCCGCAGCGAGATCGTCGGCAAGCCCATGGCCCTTATGCTGTTAGAGCAGCACGCCACGGTGACCATCGCCCACAGCCGCACCCGGGACCTGCCGGCGGTCTGCCGGGAGGCGGACCTGCTGGTGGCCGCCGTGGGTCAGCCCGGCCTGGTGGAAGGCTCCTGGGTCAAGCCCGGTGCGGTGGTGCTGGACGTGGGCATCAACCGGGTCGTGGACCTGGCCCTGGGCGAGCGCATCTTCGCGGCCGAGCCCCGGAAGCTGGAGGTGCTGCGGACCAAGGGAGCAGTGCTCTGCGGGGATGTCCGGTTCAGCGAGGCCATGGCAGTCGCCTCCGCCGTGACCCCGGTCCCCGGCGGGGTGGGGCCCCTCACCATCGCGGGGCTGCTGGTGAACACCCTCTGGGCCTCAGATCAGCCGCAAGCCTAGGGGCAAAGTCCCCCGTCCACGTTCACGATCTGGCCGCTCATGTAGCTGGAGAAGTCCGAGCATAGGAAGGCCACCACGCTCGCCACTTCCTCGGGCTCGCCCTGCCGCTTGAGGATGGTGGGCGCCAGCAGCTCGCGTTTGGTCTCCTCGGAGACGTCTGCGGTCAGCTCGGTGTGGATGAAGCCGGGGTTCACGGCGTTCACCAGCACCCCGAAGGGGGCCATCTCCCGGGCCAGACTGCGGGTCAGGGCGATGATGGCGCCCTTGCTGGCGCCGTAGTTGGTCTGGCCGGCCATGCCGATGATGCCCGTGGGACTCACGATGTTGACGATCCGGCCCCACTTGCGCGCCATCATGCCCCGGACAAAGGCCTTGGTGGCGTAGACGGTGCCGCGGAGGTTCACATTCATGACCTCGTCCCACTTCTCCTCGCTCATGAGGATGAAGGGTCCGTCCTGCCGGGTGCCGGCGTTGTTCACGAGGATGTCCACCAGCCCCAGCTCGGCCTTCACGCGGTCGGCGGCGGCCTCCAGGTCGGCCTTCACCCGCACGTCCGCCAGCACGGCCAGGGAGCGTCGGCCCAGGGCCCGGATCTCCGCCGCGGCGGACTCGGCCAGGTCCAGGTTCTTCTGGGCGTGGACCACCACGTCCGCCCCCCAGCGGCCGAGCTCCACGGCGATGGCCCGTCCGATGCCCCGGGAGGATCCGGTGACGAAGGCGGTGCGGCCGAGCAGGGGGAGGGGGTCAAAGGGCATGGATGGACTCACAGGTGGCAGCTGTAGGATGGCTTACAGGAGTGCCGATGTCCAAGGATCTGGTCAGTCCCGATGCCCTCGAGGCCTTTATCCAGCTGCACCCGGAGTGGGTGGCGCAGGGAGACTCCCATGGGCTCACCCTCCGTCGCCGCTACGTGTTCTCCGCCTACCCGCGGGGCCTGGGCTTCGTGGTCGCCGCCGCCGAGTGCGCCGAGCGGGCGAACCACCATCCCGACCTGACCCTCGGCTACCGCTGGGTGGTGGCCATTCTCACGACCCATGTCAGCCGCGGCGTCACGCAGCGCGACCTCGACATGGCCCTGGCCCTGGACAAGCTCTACCAGGAGCACATCTGAGGGCCCTCCGTGCCTAGCGGCGAGTGGAGCCGGGTGGCCGGTTGAACCGCTCCTGCAGTGACTGCACGCGGGTCAGGTCCAGCCGCTCCAGGTGCCCCGGATCCGAGAGCATCAGCTCGCCCAGCTCGATGGCGCCATGCCTCGGGGGAGGCTGTGCCATAGCCCGTAGGAGGCTCTTCCGGAGGTCCTTCCGATAGATGCTGAAGACCTCCTGGCGGGGGGACTCACGGTAGGCCAGGTCCCAGACCTCTACCGTGGCCTGACCCGTGCGCCGCTGGGGCGCCGGCACGGGAGGACGCGCGGCGCTGAGCACCAGACCTTCCCAGCAGCCAGGCGTGACGAGCTGCACCCGGGTGAGGGGATCGGCCTCGAACCGGGACCGGAAGCCTTGACTGGCAGCAGGCAAGCCGACCACATCCTGGGCCGCCAGCGGCAGGAAAACCAGGAGGCAGGTCAGGAGGCGCATGGAACCCACCAGGGAGGGAAGGACTTAGGGTTTCCGGGGCTTGGGCTTGCCGGGACGGGGGGCCGGCTTGCGCGCGGGTCGACCCGCGGCTCCCTCAGTGTAGGTCCGCTGAGGGCGGTCGCCAGCAGGCGCGCCGCCGGGACGCGGGCGGCTCTCGGGCCGGGCGGGACGCTCGGCGGAGCCGAAGGTGCGGCGGGGCCGCTCTTCACCTTCGTCGCGGCGAGGACGAGCCGGACGGTCGCTGGGGCCGGTGCGGGGGCGGGTGTCGCCCTCTTCCCGGCGGGGCCGGGCGGGACGCTCGGCGGAGCCGAAGGTGCGGCGGGGCCGCTCTTCGCCTTCGTCGCGGCGAGGACGAGCCGGACGGTCGCTGGGGCCGGTGCGGGGGCGGGTGTCGCCCTCGTCCCGGCGGGGCCGGGCGGGACGCTCGGCGGAGCCGAAGGTGCGGCGGGGCCGCTCTTCGCCTTCGTCGCGGCGAGGACGAGCCGGACGGTCGCTGGGG
>CAIPAY010000155.1 GCA_903863195.1 uncultured Holophagaceae bacterium | reverse complement strand
TCTACGCCAGCGTGGTCAAGCACCTGATCGGGATCGCCCGGACCGGCTGCGCGATCATCGTTGGTCGCGGCGGCGCCGTGGCCTGCCAGGGGCTGACGAACTGCTTCCACTTCCGCCTGGTGGGCAGCTTCGCCTTCCGGGCCGCCACCCTCGCCCAGCGCCGGGGACTGCCCCTGGCCGAGGCTGAGGAGCTGGTGCGGGTCCAGTCGCGGGTTCGGGAGAAGTTCGTCAGCGACCACCTCCACGCCGACATCACGCTGCCCCATTGGTACGATGCCGTCTTCAGCAATGAGCGCCAGGACGTGGACAGCATTGCCCGGGCCTGCCTGTTGCTGGTGCTGGCCAGGTGGCCCGAAAAGACCTTCTTCAGGCACTGGAAGGGCTAGGCAACCGCTTTTCTGGCTGGGTCTAGACCAGCCCCTCGCGGATGGCGTAGCGGGTCAGCTCGGCGGTGGTGTGGAGGTCGAGCCGCTCTTTCAGCGTCCGGCGGTAGACCACCACGGTCGCCGGGGAGATGCCCAGCTGCTCGGCAATCTGGCTGGAGCGCAACCCCTCGGCCAGGGCTTTCAGCACCTGCCGCTCCCGCTTCGAGAGGACCGTCGCCGGGGGACTCAGGGACCCGGCCGCCCCGTGCTGCTGGCCCATCAGGGTCTGGGTGGCGTCGGGGCAGAGGTAGCTCCGGCCTGCGGCAAGGGTCTGGATGCCCCGGAAGAGCTCCTCGGCGCCGGCGGACTTGACGATGTAGCCCCGGGCCCCGGCCTTGAACATCTCCTTGATGAAGATCCGGTCTGCATAGCCCGTGAGCGCGAGGATGGCGAGCCGGGGGTAGAGCTGGGTGAGCTGTCTGGCCAGGTCGATGCCACTGGCATCCGGCAGGGCGATGTCAAGCAGGAGCACCTCGGGCTGCTGGGCCGCCACCATGGCCAGGATCTCCTGAACCGTGCCCGCCTCCCCCACGATCTCCAGGTTTGGCTCCCGGGTGAGGACCACCCGCAGGGACTCCCGGAACAGGCGGTGGTCATCGGCCAAGGCGATGCGGATGGTCATGCGGGCTCCCCGGCTCCCACAGGTTCCAGGGGAATGTCCAGGGAGACCACCCAGCCGCTTCCAGGCTTCCGGTGGACCCGGAAGGCCCCGCCCAGCTGCAGGGTGCGCTCGCGGATACTCCGGAGGCCGAAGCCCTTGGCCGTCTCGAGGACCCGCTCCGGGGCCTCGGTGCCACAGCCCTCATCGGCGGCTTCGATCAACAGCCGTCGATCCTGGAGGCGCGTGCTGAGGCTAGCCCGCTTTCCGCCCGAGTGCTTCGCGGCGTTGAGCAGCAGCTCGCGGGCAGCCCGGAAGACGAAGGTAGCGAGGGCAGGGCTGAGGGGCTTGGCCAGGCCATCATCCTGGATCCCCACCTCGAGCCCGTAGGTGTCCGCCAGCTCTTCGCTGAGCCAGTGCAGGGCCGCTACCAGGCCGAGGGTCTCCAGCACCGGCGGACTCAGCTGGGAGGTGAGGGACCGCACGCTTCGGCTCGCCTCCATCAGGGTGGCCTTCATCTGGGCGGTCAGGGCCCTGCGCTCGGTGGCCGTCCGGGCCGCGGCCAGCCGATCGAGCTGGTGGGTGGTGACATGGAGCAGCTGCCCCAGGTCGTCGTGTAGGTCATGGGCGATGGCCCGCCGCTCGCGCTCCTCAGCCAGGGTGGTCTCCGCCGCGAGGCGCCGTACCTGCCGGGTGCGCTCGATCACCTGGCGCTCCAGCTCCTCCTGGATGGCCTGCTGTTTTCGCTCGGCCTCCTTGCCCGGGGTGTTGTCCACCACCGTGGCGAGGGAGTGGAGGAACGTCCCTTCGGCGTCCAGCTTGGCGTCGGAGTTGACCAGGGCCGGGAACTCAGAGCCGTCCTTGCGCCTGAAGTCCGCCTCGATGTTCCGGAGGCGACCGGTCCGGAGGAGCTCGGGAAAGGCCCGCTGGAACGTGGCATGACCCGCCTCTGTGAGCAGGTCCCGGGCGTGCAGACGGCCGGCCACCTCTTCCCGGGTGTAGCCCAGCATGCGGAGCATGGTGTCATTCATCCCGAGGATGGTGCCCTGGGCGTCCAGGGAGTGGTAGCCGCAGGGGGCGCGGTTGTAGAGGTCGGCGTATTCGGCGGTGCGGAGCTCTAGTTCTCGGGTGCGCTCGGCAACGAGCTGCTCGAGCTGGACTTGGTGGTCCTCCCGCAGCCTGCGGGCCTCATGGCTCTCGGTGCTGTCGCTGAAGGCGATCAGGCGCTCCTGGTTCACGCCGGGGACGATCTCCTCCACGCGGATCCAGGTCACGGCCCCCTCGGCGGGCAGGAGCGCCAGCTCACAGGTGCTGAGGGCAGATCCGGAGTCAGGCTCGGCCAGGTGGTCCAGGAAGCGGCGGCGGCTCGGGGCGTCCAGCAGCCGGGGAAACGATCGGCCGGTCAGCCGGCCGCGGTAGACGCCCAGGAGGGAGCCGGCCATGAGGTTGGCCCGGCGGATGAGGCCGCCCGCATCCAG
>CAIPAY010000154.1 GCA_903863195.1 uncultured Holophagaceae bacterium | reverse complement strand
CTCGCGACGACGACCGGGGCCGCTACCTGACCGAAGGCCCCAGCTCCACGATCTTCTGCATCCGGGACAAGGTCCTGATCACCCCTGAGCTGGACAACATCCTGCCGGGCACCACCCGCGCGTGCGTGATGGGGCTGGCCCGCGCGGATGGCCTGGAAGTGCATGAGCAGCGCCTGTACCTCCAGGACTTCCTCACGGCGGACGAGGCCTTCATCTCCAGCACCGTCTCCGAGGTGATGCCCGTGGTGGAGGTCGATGGCGCCGTCGTCGGCGGGGGGCGCATGGGTCCGGTCACGGCCCGTCTCCAGGACCTGTACCGGGAGTTCAAGAAGGACCACCTGGAGTAGGCGCCCCATGCTGCCCGCCCCCGCCCGACCTCGCCGCCGATCATTGGCCACACTGCTCCTGGCCGCGGGCTTGGCCCTGCCGCTGTTCGGCCAGACGACCACCGCGCCGAGCACCCCGCAGGCCCTGCTCCGGGCCCTGGCGAACCCCGACCCCCGGCGGCGCGAGGAAGCCCTGGTCCGTCTGGGCAACCTCGGTCCCGAGTCCCCGGCGGCGGTCCAGGCCCTGGTGGCGGCCCTGGGCGACGAGGACCTCTACCTGCGGGGAGCGGCCGCCCTGGCCCTCGGCCGCATCGGCGCGCCCGCGGTTCCGGCCCTGACGCAGGCCCTCCAGTCCCCGAACAGCGACGTCCGCTGGTCCTCGGCCATCAGTCTCGGCCGAGTCGGCTCCCCGGCCTTGGCAGCCCTGCCAGCCCTCACCAAGGCCCTGACTGATGCCAGTGAGCACGTCCGTCAGGCGGCCGCCGTGACCCTGGGCGGCCTCGGCCCGTCCGCCCGGTCGGCGGCGCCGGAGCTGACGCGCCTGCTCAGCGACCGGGATGAGGCCGTGCGGGCGGCGGCGGCCCTGGCCCTGCGCCAGATCGACCCGGCGGGTCGGGCCAGCCAGCTCACGCCGAAGGCCCTGGCGGCCACCCTGGACCAACTGGTCCCCGCGCTGATGGCCGAGCTGCACGTGCCCGGCGTGGCCATCGCGCTGATCCAGGACCGGCGCCTGGTCTGGTCCAGGGGCTACGGCGTCCGCAACGCCCAGACCCGGGAGCCGGTCACCCCGGGCACCGTCTTCGAGGCCGCGTCCATGAGCAAGCCGATCTTCGGCCTGCTGGCGCTGCAGCTGGTGGAGCGGGGCCGCCTCGACCTGGACCGGCCCCTGGAGGCCTACGGGCCGGAGCAGATGTTGCCCGAGCAGCCCGAGCGCCGCCGGGTGACCGCCCGCATGGCCCTCTCCCACACCTCCGGCTTCCCCAACTGGCGGCCGGGCGGCGAGGAGCGGGAGGGGCCGATCCCGCTCCGGTTCACGCCGGGCTCGCGGTTCAGCTACTCCGGTGAGGGAATCTTCTACCTGCAGCGGGTGCTCGAGCGGGTCACCGGCCAGCCCCTCGATGCCTGGGCGACCCGGGACCTCTTCACACCGCTGGGGCTCACGGCCACGGGCTTCGCCTGGACCCCGGCCCTGGGCTCGCGGCAGGCCAGCGGCCACCGCGACGACGGGACCGTGCTGACCACCTCGAAGTACCAGCACCCCAACGCGGCTTACTCGCTCTACACCACCGCTGAGGACTACGCCCGCCTGCTGCTCGAGGTCATGCAGGCCGAGCGGGGCGAGTCGAAGCTGCTGACCCAGGCTTCCATCCGGGAGGCGCTGGCCCACCAGGTCCGCCTGGACGCCCGCGATCCCATCGAGCGGCCGGGCGCCGCCCGCGGCACGGCGGTCTTCTGGGGCCTGGGCTGGTCCCTCAACGCCACGGACCAGGGCGACATCGCCCACCACGGCGGCTCCAACATGACCGGCTTCCGCTGCTTCTCCCAGTTCTCGCCAAGCCGGGGCACCGGCCTCGTCATCCTGACCAACGGCACCCAGGGCAGCGACCTCTGGACCCGCGTCGTGGCCGCCATCGGGGATCTCTGAGGCCGGGTTTTCAGTCGGATGAAAAGGATTTTTTTATCACCGATGAACACCGAGAAAGGCTGATGAACACCGATAAAGACCCCAACCCCGGCGCTGACGCCTGAGGCTGTGTATAAAAGCGTCTGTAAGTCTGGTTTGGTGACTTGAAGTAGAAGGTGGCCACCGAGTCCGGTAGGTTGATCGCGTTCAAAACCACCAACCATGGAGGACGCGATGGCCGAAGGGAAGTTTGAGCCCGGAAGGGGCTTTGGGGAAGGTCTGTTCGCAGACGGAGGTGAGGGCGTCAGGGCGCTCGTGGAGGAGGTCGTGCAGGCGTTGATTGGGACGGAGGCAGACAAGCACTTTGGGGTTCCTTGGAACGCCAAAGGCCTTCCCCGGCCCAACGGCTACCGAAACGGACTGAAGGGACGGGAGTTGCGGACCCGGATGGGGACGCTGAAGCTGAGACTGCCGCAGGCCCGGAACGGATCGTTCTTCCCCTCGTGCCTGGAGCGGTGGCAGACCTCCGAGCAGGCCCTGGCAGCGACCCTGGGCGAGATGGTAATCAAGGGGGTCTCGACCCGGAAGGTGTCCCAGCTGGCCGAGGCGATGCTGGGGGTGGCGGTTTCAGCCAGCACAGTCTCGAACCTCGTAAAGGCCATCGAGCCAAAGGTGAATGCCTTCCGGGAGAGGCCCCTGGGGACCTACCGATACCTCCTGGTGGATGCCCGATTCGATAAAGTTCGGGAGAACCACCGGGTGATGAGCCGGGCCTTCCTCTGGGCCGCTGGCGTCACCCCGGATGGCCAGCGGGAAGTGCTGGGGTGGCTGGACTGGTCGAGCGAGACAGGCCGGGCCTGGGCGGAGCTGTTCAGGATGCTGAAGGAGCGTGGCCTCACCGGGGTGGAACTCGTGGTCTCTGACGCCCATGAAGGCCTGGTGAAGGGGATCGAGGCCGCCTTCCCCGGGTCCATGTGGCAGCAGTGCCAGACCCACTTCATGCGGCGGGCGTTGGACCTGACACGGGAGACGGACAAAGCCGCCCTCTGCGAGGACCTGCGGATGATCCTCCAGGCGAGCAGTCGGGAGCGGGCCGAGGAGGAGAAGGCCCTGCTGGAGAAGCACTGGGGGAAGAAGTATCCAAAGCTGGTGGCCTATCTGGAGGACCACTTCGACTCGGTGTTGGCCGTGCTCAACCTGCCTGCCGGCCACCGGAAGCGCCTGCGGACAACGAACCATGTCGAGCGGGTCAACCAGGAGCTGAAGCGACGGGGCCGAACTGTCCGCATCTGGCCCAACCCAGCCAGCCGGGACCGCCTCTACGGGGCGCTGCTCATGGAGCAGCATGAGCGCTGGGTTGGCATCACCTGGCTGAAGCAGGAGGGCGCATGAACCAAACGCCGCAGGGGGTCAGCTTCGGTCGGGCTCCGCCCTCCCTTCGCTGACCCCCTGCACTCACTGCGATCTACCTGCTATCGACGACTTACAGAAAATTCTGGACACAACTAGCGGGCTGGACGGCAGAACGGTCCTGAGCGGCAGCGTCAACCCCGCCGTGGGCGTGGGCGCCAACGGCGACTTCTACCTGAACACCACCACCAATGCACTGTGGGGACCCAAGGCCG
>CAIPAY010000153.1 GCA_903863195.1 uncultured Holophagaceae bacterium | reverse complement strand
GGCCGGGTTTGCCAGGCCCTTCATCTCGCTCACCAGTGCCGCTGAGGTGACGTGGGCCATCATGAAGCCCGACTCGAGGCCGCCGTTCTGGGTGAGGAAGGCCGGCAGGTCACTGTAGGCGGGGTTCACCAGGCGCTCCTGGCGGCGCTCCGAGATGCTGGCCAGGTCCGCCGCCGCGATGGCCAGTAGGTCACAGGCGAAGGCCGGATACTGCCCGTGGAAGTTGCCGCCGGACCGGGACTCCGCAGTGTCCGTGAAGATCATGGGGTTGTCCGTGGCGGCGTTCAGCTCCCGCTCCAGGATGGCGCCGGCGAAGCCCAGCGCGTCCCGCGTGACGCCATGCACCTGGGGGATGCAGCGCAGGCTGTAGGCGTCCTGGACCCGGTGGCAGTCCTGGTGGCTGTCGGAGATGGCGCTGCCGGGACCCAGCAGGGCGCGCATGTGGTCCGCTACGGCGATCTGGCCGGGGTGGGGCCGGGCCGCGTGAATGCGGGGATCGAAGGCGGCGCGGGTGCCCCGCAGGGCCTCCAGGCTGAGTCCCGCGATCTCGTCCGCCAGGCGCGCCAGGCGCGAGAACTTCTCCGCGGCCAGGTTGCCCAGGGCGGTGATGAGCTGGGTGCCGTTGATGAGGGCCAGGCCCTCCTTGGCCTGCAGGACCACGGGGCTGAGGCCCGCCTGGGCCAGGGCTTCACCGCCGGGCAGCTGACGGCCGGAGACCCAGGCCAGGCCTTCCCCGACCAGGAGCAGGGCCATGTGGGCCAGAGGGGCCAGATCCCCGCTGGCACCCACGCTGCCCTGGCAGGGCACCACGGGCAGGACGCCGCGGTTGAGGCACTCGGCCAGCAGGCGGATGGGCTCGGGGCGGATGCCGCTGTGGGCCTTCAGCAGGCAGTTGATCCGGGCGGCCATGAGGGCCCGGGTCTGGTCCGGGGGCAGGGGCTCGCCCACCCCGGCCGCGTGGCTGCGCAGCAGGTTGAGCTGGAGCAGCCGCAGCTGATCGTGGGGGATGACCACTGTGGCGAACTGGCCGAAGCCGGTGTTGATGCCGTAGACCGTGCGGTCCTCGGCCACGATCTGGTCCACCACCGCGCGATTCGCCGCCACCCGGGCCAGGGCCTGCTCATCCAGGACGACGCCCTCGCCGGCGGCGATGCGAGCGAGCAGGGGTGCCGTGAGGGAGCAGCCGTCGAGAAGGATCATCAGGCTTCCTTGGGTTTCAGGGTCAGGGCCAGCAGCAGCGCCAGGCCCAGGGTGAGGCCCGCCACGGTGTAGGTGGTCTGCCCGCCCCAGCGGGCGAAAGTGAAGGTGCCGATGGCCGGTCCGACGATGCGGCCGACGCCGCTCATGGCATTGAGCACCCCGAAGAGTCCACCCTGGTCCTCGGGGGGCGTCAGCTGGCTGGCCAGGGCCGAGCCCGCGGTGTTGCCCATGCCACTGCCCCAGGAGAGGGGGATGAACAGCAGGACGAAGGGCCACATCCAGGCGGCCTTGGGCAACAGGGGCAGGGAGAGACCCATGAGCAGGAGGCCCGTGATGAGGGCGACACGCTCGGGGATGCGCTTGGCGACCACCCGGACCAGGCCACCCTGGTAGATCACGAGCAGGACCCCGATCCCCGCGAAGAGAAAGCCCACCTCGCGCTGATGGAAGTCGAAGCGCTGGTGCACCAGGAGGGCGAAGGTGCCTTCCATCATGGCGAAGCCCGCCATGGCTAGCAGGGACACGGTTAGCAGCTGGGGCATGCCCGGCCGCTTCATGGCCTTCACCAGCGCATGGCCGCGGCTCTCGTGGGACCGGGCCCGGGCG
>CAIPAY010000152.1 GCA_903863195.1 uncultured Holophagaceae bacterium | reverse complement strand
GTCTACTTCGGCCGCTGGAGCCCCCTGGGCATCCTGGGCGGCGCGCTGCTCTTCAGCATTGCCCAGTCCTTCCAGCTCTCCATGCAGGTGTGGGGCATCAAGTTCCCCTACGAGTTCGCGGTGATGCTGCCCTACGTGCTGGTCATCGTGGTGCTGGCCCTGGCCCGCAAGGCCCGGCAGCTGGGCCCCACGGACCTGGGCAAGCCCTACAACCGTGAGATGCGCTTCTAGCTTCATCCAACACCGACCCATCGCCTCCGAGGCAACCATGAGCATCCCCATCGACAGCCTGCTGGACGCGCTCCGCAAGGCCTACCCCACCTCCCACGTGCGCCTGCTGGCGGAGCCCGCCATGTTCCTCCGGAGCAACCAGGGCCGCAGCTACACCGCCGAGGGCATGCCGATCGTCACCGAGGCGGCGGCCCTGGACTACGCCAAGGCCTACATGAACGGCCTGACCGAGCGGGCCCAGGCCACGGAGGGCTTCGAGCTGGATCCGGAGCACCCCTGGATCCTCGGCGTGTTCCCGGGCAATGCCACCACGTCCCCGCTGATCTTCATCTTCGGGAACATCGTGCGCTACGGCCAGGAGCGCTGGGTCGAGGTGGGCTTCCCCACCTACGAGCGCCTGGAGTTCTAGGCTCTAGCTCTTCCAGAAAGCCTGGTGCAGCTCGGCGATCTCCGCCTCCACTTCCGTCACGGGACCGATCACGGGGATGTCCTTCTGGCCGTGGGCAAAGAGGTAGCGGCAGGGCACGTCCAGGGTCGCGTTCTCGGGATGGCTGCCGGTGAAGGCCAGCAGGCGGCTCTCATCCATGCCGTAGACCAGGCGCCCGATGTTGGCCCAGTAGAGCGTCCCCGCACACATGGCGCAGGGCTCCACGGTGGTGTAGAGCGTGCAGTTCGCGAGGTAGGCCGCCGGGAAGTTCATGTCCGCGGTGCGGGCCAGGACCGCCTCCGCGTGGTTGACGGTGCTCACGTTCCCCTGTTCCAGCAGCACCGTCTCGTGGTCGGGCCCCACCAGGATGGCGCCGAAGGGGTGGTGGCCGAAGCTCGCCGCGCGCTTCGCCACGGCATTGGCGCGGCGCAGGTGCCGGAGGATCTGGTCAGGGCTGGGAGCGGACATGGGTCACCTGGAGGGAGGCGGCGGGGGACGCGAGAGCTCAGCTCTTCCGCATCCGTCCCAGGCTGTAGGCCCCGGGCTGCATGGGCAGCCAGTGGTTCACGAACAGCGGCTGGGCGACCTTGTCCGCCGCCTGCAGGCGCTTGATGGTGCCCGCGTGGTCCTGGGCCGCCAGCACGATGGCGAAGGCGTGGGCCAGGGCGGCGAAGGTGGTGATGCTGCAGCTGAAGAGCAGGTCCTCGCTGGGCACCGGGATGAGGATGTCCGAGTAGGGCTTCAGGGGCGAGTCCGCGCGGTCTGAGAAGGCCAGCACCGGGATGCCGCTCTCGTGGGCGAACATGGCGGCGTCCACGGCCTCCCGGCTGTAGGGGGCGAAGCTAAGCACCACCAGCAGGTCCTCGGCGCCTAGGTTGGCGACCTGGTTGGAGAAGTCTGAGGGGATGGCGGCGATGCAGGGCAGCCCCGCCTGGGTCAGGTAGAGGCCCATGATCAGGCTCATGACATGAGAGACGCCACGGCCCAGGATCACGCGGTGGTGAGCGCCGGTGAGCATCTTCGTGGCGGCCTCCAGGGTGGGCTGGTCCACCATCTGGATCAGGCGGTTCAGGTGTTCGCCATCCCGGCGGGCGACCTCGGCGAGGGTCCCGTAGACGTCCGTGGGAGACTCCATCATTTCCAGCTCGGCATCCCCAGAGCGGGTGTGGCAGGCCTCCCGGAGGGCGTCGCGAAACTCACTGAAGCCCTTGTAGCCGAGCCGCTTGGCGAAGCGCACCACGGTGCCGACGCTGACCCCGGCCCGCTCCGCCATGGACTCGATGCCCCACAGGGCGCCCAGCAGCGGATCGGACATCAGGGCGTCGGCAATGCGCCGCATGGCCTCGGGGAGCTCCCGGTAGGCTTCCGCAAGGCGGGTCTGGATGGGTTGGGGGGGGGCGCTCTTGGGCATTTGTCTGAAAATTATAGCATTCGGAAGAAATCTATTTATGGTTACCCGGATTTTTTTGCATGGCTGGAGACGCGCGCTCCAGGTCCGCGACTCGCTCAGAGCTCCTTGAGGAGTTCCTGCTTGCGCTTGGCGTAGTCATCCTCGGTGATGAGGTTCTGCTCCCGGAGCTGCTTGAGCCGGAGCAGGCGGCTCTCCAGGGTGGGAGCAGGCGCGGTAGCCGCTGGGGCGGGCGCCACCGGGGCCGGTGCGGCTGGAGCCGGGGCGACGGACGCCGGAGGCGGCATCGGCGTGGCTTTGGCCGGAAGCTCAGGGGCGGGCAGAGGCAGGACCAGCCAATCCGGACGGCGGACCTCGGCTCCCTCGGCCCTCAGGACCACGGCGCTGGCCTTGGTGCGGGAGCCAAACTCGAACGTGGGCATCTGGAAGTTCACGTTGTAGGCAAAGGCGACATCCCGGCGGGCGTCATGGACCAGGAGGTTCAGCCGGCCGCCCACGACGAAGACGCGGGCGGTCACGGTCAGGGCATAGGAGGAGATGGCTCCGAGGCGCTTGACGGTGCTGACCAGTTCCAGGTCCTCCCCTGGCAGGGCCACGGCAAGGGCTTCAGACATCGACCGGCTCAGGCCTGCGGCCTCGCTCTCGTCAAAGAGGTGCTCCTCACCCTGGGGGCTGGTCACCAGCACCGAGCCCAGCGCCTGCCCCAGGGCCTTGGGGCTCACCTGGAGCGGGTGGCTGTTGGCGGGGGCCCCGGGCTCCGCGGGGCTGCGCCGGATCCAGCTGAACACCGAGAGATCCCACTGCCGGCGGGTGGCGGGCGGCGCCGCCTGGACGGGAACCTGGCCTGCCAGGACGGCGAGGACCAGGGCG
>CAIPAY010000151.1 GCA_903863195.1 uncultured Holophagaceae bacterium | reverse complement strand
CGTGAACATGCTTGAAGAGGTCCGCGTGGCCATGTGGGCCCAGCACCTCCGCCAGGACAACCCCACCTGCGCCTTCATGGACGTCACCAACGCCCTGTTCGTGCGCAACCCCGAGCTGGCCAGCCGCCTCTGGGGCTTCCCCATGGGCACCCTGCAGGAGGGCGCCGCCGCGGACGTCATCCTGGTGGACTACCACGCGCCCACGCCCCTCAATGGCGACACGGTGCTGGGCCACCTGGTCTTCGGCATCTCGCAGGCCACCGTGGACACCACCATCTGCGCGGGCCGGGTGCTCATGGAGGGCAAGCGCCTGACCATCGACGTGGACGAAGCCGCCTTGGCCGCCCGCAGCCGGGAGCTCGCCACCAGCCTGTGGGAACGGTTCTAGCCCATGAAGGGACTCCAGGAGATCCTCGCCACGCTGGGCACCCTCACGGAGCCCGCGGCGCTGGCGACCCTGGTGCGCGTGAAGGGCAGCTCCTACCGGAAGGCCGGTGCCCGCATGGTGTTCAAGGCCGACGGCGACCAGACGGGCAGCATCAGCGCCGGCTGCCTGGAGACCGACGTCAAGGCCCGGGTGGCCTCGGTGCTGGGCAGCGGTGAGCCGCAGTTGGCGACCTTCGACCTGGGCAGTGACCTGGACCTGATCTGGGGCACCGGCATGGGCTGCCAGGGCAAGTCCGAGGTGCTGCTGGAGCCCGTCCCGCCGGGGCCGCCCCCCGCTTGGCTGAGGCTCTGCGCCGGGCTGCTGGAGACGCGTCGACCGGGGGTGCTTGCCACGGTCTTCGGCGCCCGGGGTGCGACGGAAGCCCGGGTGGGGGACCGCTTCGTCCTGGACCCCCGGGGGCCGGGCCTGCCGCCTCCGCCGGGTCCCTTCGCCGAGGCCCTTGAGGCTGCCCAGCTTCAGACGCTGGCCAAGGGCGTCCCCGAAAACATGGTGCTGCCCTGCGGGGCGGGTGAGGTGGACCTCCTGCTGGAGCCCATCCTGCCGCCCTACGCGCTCTGGATCTACGGCGCCGGGGAGCATGCCCGGCCTCTGGCGCGCTTCGCCCGGGAGCTGGGCTGGTTCCTGGGCATCGTGGACCACCGGCCGGCCTTGGCCACGGCCGAGCGCTTCCCGCAAGCGGATCGCATCGTGGTGGGGCACCCCCCCGCCTGCTTCGAGGGTCTGGCCTTCGATGTCCGCACCGCTGCCTTGGTGGTGAGCCACGTCTACGAGAAGGACCGCCAGGTCTTGGAGTTCCTCCTCCAGCAGCCCCTGGGCTACCTGGGCCTCCAGGGCAACCGCCTGCGCAGCACTCGGCTGCTCAAGGAGATCCAGGAGGCCGGGCTGGTCCTGACCGAGGCCCAGCGGCAGTTCATGCACTTCCCCGCGGGGCTGGACATCGGCGCCGAATCGCCCGAAGTCATCGCCCTCTCCATGCTTGCCGAGGCCCAGGCGGCCCTGGCCGGGCATACTGGGGGCAGCCTTCGGGACCGCCTCGGGGCGATCCACCAGGCCGCCCCGGTCCCCACCTCGGAGAAGTCCGCCCCGAGTGCCTGACCTCTTTCCACCACCACCCAGCCCCCCCTTCGGAACCCTGCTTCCGACCCCACCTAAGGAGTGAGCAATGAAGGCATTCTTCAAGACAGCTCTTGCCGCAGCGACCCTGCTCGGCCTGTTCGCCGGATCCGCCCAGGCGGCCCCCGCCCCCAAGGTCCGCGTGGCCCTCATCGTGGAATCCACGGTCGATGACAAGGGCTGGTGCCAGTCCATGCACGACGCCATCCTCGCCGTGCAGAAGAAGATGGGCGCCGGCGCCATGGAGTACAGCCACAGCGAGAAGATGAAGCCCGTGGATGCGGGTTCCGCGGCCCGCCAGTACGCCTCCAAGGGCTTCGACATCATCATCTGCCACGGCGCCCAGTATAAGAACCTGGTGGACGAGATGGCCGGGGTCTTCCCCAACACCACCTTCGCCTACGGCACCAGCGCCAACATCGGCGCCAAGAACGTCTTCACCTACACGCCCTTCAGCGAGGAGACCGGCTACCTGAATGGCATCATCGCCGGCATGGTCACCAAGACCGGCAAGATCGGGAACGTGGGCCCCGTGGACGGCGGCGATGCCGCCCGCTACATCCGCGGCTTCCAGCTGGGCGTCCAGGCCGCCAACCCCAAGGCTGCCATCCGCCTCGCCTTCACCGGCAGCTTCGGCGACTTCGTCAAGGCTGGCGAGCTGGCCCAGACCCAGCTCAAGGATGGCGCTGACGTCCTCACCGGCGCCGCCCAGCAGGCCATCGGCGCCCTCCGCGCCGTCGCCGCCGCCCCCGCCGGCATCTGGTGGGTGGGTCAGGACACCGCCCAGCTGAGCATCCCCGAGGGCTCCCGCGTGCTGGCCGCCTCCGGCTACAACTACGCCTCCGTGGTGGAGAACCTCATTGCCAAGCGCGCTGCCGGCACCAAGGGCGGCGAGAGCCTCCCCATGCAGTTCTCCAACGGCGGGTTCCACTTCGAGTACAACGCCAAGGCGGACGCCAAGGTGCTGACCCCGGCCGTCAAGAAGGCCGTGGACAAGGCCCGGGAAGACCTGAAGTCCGGCAAGCTCAAGCTCGACTGGAAGGCCGTCAAGCTGTAGTCACCCCGCAGATTTCGCGCCAGACCCGGTTCGCCGGGACTGGCGCGAAATCTGTTCTCGACCAGGACTATCCATGACCCCCTCACTGGAACCCATCTCCGAACTCAAGCTGGAAGGCATCACCAAGCGCTTTCCCGGTGTGCTGGCCTGCGACGGCATCTCCCTGCAGGTGCGCCGCGGCGAGGTGCTGGCCCTGGTGGGAGAGAACGGCGCGGGCAAGACCACCCTCATGAACATCATCATGGGGCTGTATCGGCCGGACTCCGGCACCATCCACGTGAACGGCGAGGAAGTCCACTTCCACTCCCCCGGGGACGCCTATGCCCGGGGCATCGGCATGGTGCACCAGCACTTCATGCTCGTACCCAACATGACGGTGGCCGAGAACCTGGCCCTGGGGCTGAAGGAGCTCCACCACTTCATGAACCTCGACATCAAGGGCGCGGCGAAGCGCATCCGGGAGGTCTCCGAGCGCTACGAGCTGCCCGTGAACCCCGATGCCTACATCTGGCAGCTCTCCGTGGGCGAGCAGCAGCGGGTGGAGCTGGTGAAGACCCTCTGCCTCGGCGCGCGGCTGCTGATCCTCGACGAGCCCACCTCCGCCCTCACGCCCCAGGAGACCGACGACCTCATCGTCCGCCTGCAGCGCATGGCCTCGGAGCTGGCCATCATCTTCATCAGCCACAAGCTCAACGAAGTGAAGGCCCTGTCGGACCGCGTCTCCATCCTCCGCCACGGCGCGGTGGTGTTCAACGGCCAGACGGCCAACCACGAGCCCTCAGAGCTGGCGGCCCTGATGACGGGCCACGATGTCGTCCTGCCCCGCAACGAGGGCAGCGGCATCCAGGGCGAGCCCCTCCTCTCGGTGCAGAACCTCTGCGTGCGCGGCGACCGCGGCAACCTGGTCCTGGACGGCCTCAGCCTGGAGCTGCGGGCGGGCGAGGTCCTGGGCATGGCGGGCGTCTCCGGCAACGGCCAGCGGGAGTTTGCGGACGCCCTGGCGGGCCTGCGTCCGGTGGAGTCGGGGCAGATCCTCTTCGGGGGCAAGGACCTGGCCAACCGCACGCCCCGGGAGATCATCCACGCCGGCATGGGCTACGTGCCCGAGGACCGGCAGACCGAAGGCATCGTGCCGTCCTTCTCCGTGAAGGACAACCTCATCCTCAAGGACTTCGCCGAGCCCCGCTTCAGCAAGATGGCCTTCCTGCGGAAGAAGGAGATCGACAGCAACGCCGAGGTGCTCAAGGAGCGCTTCGACATCCGCTGTCCCTCCACCAGCACCGCCACGGGCTCCCTGTCCGGCGGCAACATCCAGAAGGTGATCCTGGCCCGGGAGATCAGCCGCGGACCTAAGGCTCTGGTTGCGGTCTACCCCACCCGCGGCATCGAC
Source organism: uncultured Holophagaceae bacterium (assembly GCA_903863195.1). Taxonomy (GTDB): domain Bacteria; phylum Acidobacteriota; class Holophagae; order Holophagales; family Holophagaceae; genus Geothrix. Next base: position 2,226 of record CAIPAY010000151.1, on the reverse strand, counting down.
ATGGGCGCCCAGGAGTTCATCCACGAGCAGCTGCTGGCGCGGCGGCGGGAGGGCATCGGGATCCTGCTCATCTCCGAGGAGCTGGAGGAGGTCATGAACCTCTCGGACCGCATCGCGGTCATCTACAAGGGGAAGATCCTCAAGGTCCTGCCCGCGGTGGAAGCCACCCGGGAGCGCCTGGGCATCCTCATGGCCGGCCTCGCGGATCCGGACAGCCCCGGTGACGCGCAGGCGGAAGTCCCGGCAGGAGCGGCTCATGAATAGGAACAAGGTCCTCTACTCCGGCGCCATCATCCTCGCCGTCACGCTCATCGCCGCTCTGCTGGTGGCGCTGGTGCTGTTCTCCATCGGCGCCAGCCCCCTCGCCACCTACAAGACCATCCTCACGGGACCCCTGTCCGACCTGTTCGGCGTGACGGAAGTCCTGGTGCGCTCTGTGCCCCTGATGCTGGTGGCCCTGGGCATCGCCATCTCCTTCCGCAGCGGCATCCTGAACATCGGTGCCGAAGGCCAGATCCAGATGGGCGTCATCGCATCCACGGCCATGGCCCTGGCCATGCCCCATGCCCCCAAGGCCATCCTGCTGCCCGCAGCCCTCATGGCTGGCGCCCTGGCCGGGGCCGTCTGGGGCGGCATCGCCGGGTGGCTCAAGGCCAAGCTCCAGGTGAACGAGATCCTCAGCACCGTGATGCTCAACTACATCGCCGCCCAGGTGTACACCTTCCTCCTGCGCGGCCCCATGCTCGATCCCAATGAGCTGGAGACGGGCTCGGGCACCCCCCAGTCCATGCGTCTCCCGGAGCTGGCCTTCCTGGACACGCTGGTCCCCGGAACTCGCATCCACATGGGCCTGATCCTGGCCCTGGTGGCCGCGCTGCTGGTGTGGATGCTGCTGTGGAAGACCACCCTGGGCTACCGCATGCGCACCGCCGGGGCCGGGGCCAAGGCCGCCCGCTATGCCGGCATCCCCGTGGAGCGCTACCTCATCGTCGCCATGCTCATGGCCGGGGGCTTCGCGGGCTTGGCCGGGGCCGTGGAGGTCTCGGGCGTCCACCACCGGGCCATCGAGGGCATCTCCTCGGGCTACGGCTTCGCAGGCATCGTGGTGGCCCTCTTCGGCGCCCTCCATCCCGGCGGCATCGTGCCTTCCGCAGTCTTCTTCGGCATCCTCCTCATCGGCGCCGACATGACCCAGCGCTCCGCCTCGGTGCCCGCCAACATGGTGCTGGTGCTGCAGGGCGTCATCATCCTCTCCATCGTCAGTGCCCAGAGCTTCCTCCGGAATCCCTACGCCCAGGAGCGCTTCTTCCGGTGGTTCGGGAGGTTCTCGTCCTCGGCGCGCAAGGCCGGGAAAGGAGTCCAGTCATGAGCGCCGGACTGATGATCTACAACGTGCTCTGCCTGGCCGTGCCCTTCTCGGTGGCCCTGCTGCTGGCGGCCCTGGGGGAGAACTTCAACCAGCGGGCCGGCGTCTTCAACCTGGGCTGTGACGGCATCATGTGCATGGGTGCCTTCCTGGGCTTCATGGTGCCATTCAGCCTGAAGGCCACCCCCTGGGCCGCCTATGGCAACCTGTTGGGCATCGGTGCCGCCCTGGCGGTCGGGGCCGCCATGGGCGTAGTGTTCGCCCTGGTGACCGTGACCTTCCGGGCTTCCCAGGGCATCGCGGGCATCGGCCTGCAGATGCTCGGCTGGGGCCTGGCGGGCACCCTCTTCCGCCACTTCGTGGGGGGCGTCACCGGCGTGGAGGGCATGGCGGCCATTGCCATCCCCGGTCTTTCGAAGATCCCCTTCCTGGGGGGCGTGCTCTTCAACCACAACGCCCTCACCTACACTGCCCTGCTGCTGGTGCCGGCCTGCTGGTTCCTGCTCTACAAGACCCCCTGGGGACTGAAGGTCCGGGCCGTGGGTACCCACCCCCGCGCCGCGGACACCATGGGCATCCACGTGGACCGCATCCGCTACCAGGCCCTCATGTTGGGTGGTGCCATGGCGGGTCTCGCCGGAGCCTACCTGTCGCTGTGCCAGGCCAAGATGTTCTCGGATGACCTGGTGGCGGGCCGGGGCTTCATCGCCGTGGCCCTCGTCTACTTCGGCCGCTGGAGCCCCCTGGGCATCCTGGGCGGCGCGCTGCTCTTCAGCATTGCCCAGTCCTTCCAGCTCTCCATGCAGGTGTGGGGCATCAAGTTCCCCTACGAGTTCGCGGTGATGCTGCCCTACGTGCTG
>CAIPAY010000150.1 GCA_903863195.1 uncultured Holophagaceae bacterium | reverse complement strand
GATGAAGGGGATGAAGGGGATTGAAATTGTTCGACCTCAGTCCCGCCCCGCCAGGGCCAGGAACACCGGGTAGTGTCGGCCATCTCTGGTGACTTCGCAGACGGTCTCGATTTGGATAGCGTTGAAACCGGCCTGGGTGAGCTGCGCCCGGAAGGTTTCGCGGTCAAACCCTCGGTGGACCTCGGCCTCGGGTCCGTGGAAGGAACCGTCCTCGGCATCCAGGTCCGCCAGGGCCACCCAGCCCCCGGGCGCCAGGACCGTGCGGAAGCGGCCCAGGATGCCCTGCGTATCGGGGACATGGTGGAGGGTCATGAGGCTGCAGACGAGGTCGTAGCGAGCCTCGGGAAGAGGCTCCGCGAGGAGGTCCAGGCGGACGGGGGTCATGTTCGGCGCCCCGGCCGCGGCGATCTTGGCGCGCAGCACCGCAAGCATGCCTTCGGAGGTGTCGGCGAGGGTCACCCAGGCCACCTGGGGCTGGAGCGCAAAACCCAGCAGGCCCGTGCCGCAGCCGTACTCGAGGACTCGCAGGCCCGCCAGAGGCACGGCCTCGGCGATGGCCCTGCCCACCGTCAGGGCCCGCGCCACCTTGGCCGGATCCTGGTCCCAGCTGCCTGCCCTGGCATCGAACTCACTCATGCGGACTCCTTCGCAGCACCTACCATGGTCCCATGTCCTCCCTGGTCCCACCGTCGCCGAAGCGCGTTCCCGTGACACTCGCCCTGCTGGCACTGCTGGTGCTGTTCTCCCTGACGCTGCTCCTGGTGGGGCTGCGGGAGCTGCTGCCCGCGGCGCAGCCTCCTACGAATTCCCGGCTTCGGGCCGTGCTCGATGGGGTCATGGCCGTGAACACCAGCCCCTCGGAGCGGGAGCAGGTCCGGGTCTGGGTGGCCGCCGGTGCCAACCAAGAAGGACTCCCCAAGGTGGAGGCGCTGGTGGCCAACAACTGCGCCAGCTGCCATGCCCCGGGAGGCGAATACCCCCGCGTCACCAGCCCCGAAGACCTGCGCCACCTGGCGCGGCTGGCCGAGCCCACGGCCGCCACGGGACACCTGCCGACCCGCCTGCTGCACCTGCTTGCTTTCCCGCTGGTGTTCCTTGGCTGCGGGGCTCTGCTGCTGCGGACCCGCTGGCCCGGACGGCGGGGGCTGGTGATCGCCTGCACGCTCGCCGTGGTCTTCAATGCAGCGCAGTGGTGGCTGGGCCAGGGGCGGCCCGAGCTGCTCTGGCTGGCACGCGCCGCGGCCGGGGGGCTGGTCCTGGCCCTGGCGGCCCTGGTCGGGGTGGTGCTGCGGGACCTCTGGACAGAGCCCCGCCGACGCTGATCTCAACTCGCATGTGAGTGTAAAAAATTCCCGATTATCGGCCAGCTTCAGCCTGAAAAGCGGTCCACAGATGACGCAGATGCCGCGTCTCCACCCTTGGCCTTGCCGCCCTGGGCACCCGGTCCCTGCCGGTGATCAAGGCGATTGCACAGATGGGTGCCGACACCACCCGCAGGGGCCCGCCGGAGGCGGCTTCCGGCGGCGCCGGAAGTCATCCAGGGGCGCCCCGGCCGCGCGCTCAAGGGCACGGCAGCGGCGCCCCTGGATGGAGCCCCATGCTGACGCAGCGGCCCTCTCCCTGCAGTCAGGGACATCACTGGCAATGGCTCTGGTTTCGCGGCACTGCCCCGAAGCGTACCCCGGCATCGGGCAGGTGGGTCGGCGCCCATCTGCGCAATCTGCGTCATCTGTGGTTCCACCTTTGATCTTGAATGGCTGGGGCTGAGCTTGGCCGATAATCGGGCTTGCTCTTTCAATGTAAATCGGGATTGTCCAGCGGCCAATAGACGCACCGCCAGGAACCCGGAGGCTGCCTGGCGGTGCGGGGTTTGCTGACAGTGGTATCCGACTTACTGGGCGGCGGGTTCGTCCACGAAGTCTTCGTCGGAGAGGCCGCTGTCCGGGGGCAGCTTGGCCAGCTCGGCGGTGACGAGGTTCGTGTGGTGAACTTCCTCGTCGCGCAGCTCTTCAAAGAGGGCCTTCACGCCCGCATCCTTCAGGGCAGGCAGGGCCGCCACGAAGAAGGCATGGGCCTTCACCTCGGAGGCCAGGGCCGCTTTCATGGCCTGGCGCGGGGTCATGAAGGCGCGAGCCGCATCGAAGTCCGGGGCCTCGATGTCGTAGATCATCTCCCGGGTCACGGCCTTGGGCTCCGTGCCGAAGAGCGAGCTGCGCCGCGTGGCCAGTTCCTCGCCGTGCTTGGCTTCGTTCTGGGCCATGAGGCGGAAGAACGTCGCCGCCTCGGGGGTCCGGTGCTGTTCCATCTGCGCCGCGAAGTCCTCGTAGCGCTCCTGGGCTTCTTCCTCGATGAGGACAGCCAGATCGAGGGCGTCCTTCAGGGAGAGGCTTGCATAGTCAATGCCGCGGGTGGTCATCGGATCCTCGCTTACTTCTTGATGAAGAGGTCGAGGATGTTCTCCGCCGGAGGGGCATCCTTGGACAGCAGGGCCTGCCGCTCACGCACGAGGCCATCGTAGGTGGGCGCCGGCTCGGGATTGCGGTAGAACACGCCCAGGTGGAGCTTCTGGCCATAGTGCTGCGCCAGATCCATGGCGGCCAGGCGGTCGGCGGGGTTGTGGCCCAGCGCCGTGAGGTTCTCGCTGATGGCCTTGAGGCCCTTGATCTGCTGGGCTTCTTCGCCGTAGGTGACACAGGGGGACTGGATGTTGACGAAGGCGAACCCGGGGTAGCGGATGGCCTCCTCGATGGTGGCCGCCATGCCGGCCAGGTCCGTGGGCGAGGCCTGGGCCACGAAGCCCGCGCCGTAGGCCAGCACGTAGAGGAGCGGGTTCACCGGTTCCTCGAGGCTGCCGTAGCGGGAGGTGCAGGTGGTGCGCCCCTTCTGGGAGGTGGGGGACAGCTGCCCCTTGGTGAGGCCGTAGATCTGGTTGTCCATCACGATGTAGGTGATGTCCATGTTGCG
>CAIPAY010000149.1 GCA_903863195.1 uncultured Holophagaceae bacterium | reverse complement strand
GCCCCCGCCGCCGACCCGATCCTGCAGGAGAACGGTGTCCTGGTGGTGCCGGACATCCTCGCCAACGCCGGCGGCGTCACCGTCAGCTACTTCGAGTGGGTGCAGAACCGCCAGGGTTTCTACTGGCGCGAGCGCGAGGTCCACGAGCGGCTGGTGGACTACATGACCCATGCCTTCCAGGCCACCTTCGCCACCACCGACAAGTACAAGACGAACCCCCGCATCGGCGCCTACATCCTGGCCCTCGACCGGGTCGCCCAGGCCATGAAGTATCGCGGGTTCTACGCCTAGCAGCACCTCAGGCTAGGTCCGCAGGACGACACGAGCCCCGCCTCAGCGGGGCTCGTCCAGTTTCCCGAGCAGCCGCAGCAGCCCGTCCAGGATGGTCAGCGGATGGGGCGGGCAGCCGGGGATGTAGAGATCCACGGGCAGCACGCTGCCAACGCCGCCCAGCTGTTCCTCCCGATGGCAGTAGGGGCCGCCCTGAATGGCGCAGGCGCCGACGGCGATGACGATCTTGGGACCGGGCACCGCGTCGTAGGTCTTCCGCAGGGCCAGCTCCATGTTGCGGGTGACCGGCCCCGTGACGAGCAGGCCATCGGCGTGCCGCGGGGAGGCCACGTACTGGATCCCAAAGCGCCCCAGGTCCCAGGCCAGCGTGCCCAGCACATTCACATCGACCTCGCACCCGTTGCACCCGCCCGCGCTCACCACCCGCAGCTTCAGGGACCGCCCCAGCACGCGCTTGAGCTCCGCCCCCAGGGCCTCGGCCTGGGCGTAGCGGTCGACCCCGGTCGTGACCAGGGCCTCGCGGCTGCGGGTGGCCAGGCGGTGGTCCCCCGTGAACGCGAGGGCGCCTTCGGGGCAGGCCTCCACACAAGCCGGACAGAACACACAGCGGCCCAGGTCCAGGCTGGGTCCGCCGGGACCGAAGCCGATGGCCGCCACCGGACAGGCCTCGGCGCAGAGCCGACACGCCTCCGGGCACTTCGCCGCCTCGATCCGGGGCAGCCCCTGGAAGCGGGCCGGGAGGTCCGGCAGCTCCTTGGGATAGGGGAGGGTGCGGTGGCCCTGGCGCCAGCGGGAAAGCAGGATATGCATCATGGCTTCCTCACAGGTCGTGGCCGCAGTAGGACAGGTTGAAGCTCTTGTTGCAGAGGGGGAAATCGGAGATCTGCTCGCCCCGCAGGGCCAGCGCCAGCCCGAGCCAGTTGTGGAAGGAGGGATCCACGATCTTGTAGCGTGCGAAGCGCCCCTCGGCACCCGTGATGGCCAAGTGCAGCACTTCGCCGCGCCAGCCTTCGATGAGGGAGACGCAGAGGCTGTCCGCCGCCAGCCCGGGCAGGGGTCCCGGCTTCGGCTCACAGGGCTTGTGGCCCAGGTCCGTCAGGGCCGCGACCAGGTAGCGGTGGCTCTCGGAGAGCTCGCGCCATCGCACCCAGGCCCGGCTGTGGACGTTGCCGCTCTCCGCCAGCACCGGCACCACGGCATGGTCCCGGTAGGGGCCGAAGGGGTGGTCATGGCGCACGTCCAGGGAGATCCCGCAGGCCCGGGCCGGGACTCCCACCAGCCCGATCTCCCGAGCCTGGACCGGCGTCAAGTGTCCGGCCACCTCGAAGCGGATCATGGCCGAGGCCGCGCCCCAGAGCAGCTCCAGCGCGTCCTGGGTCTCGACCCAGGCCTTCTCCAGCCGCGGCAGCAGGCGCTCGGCCAGGGCGTGGTCCAGGTCGTGCTGGAGGCCCCCGGGCCGCAGCCAGTTCCGGCCCAGGCGGCTGCCGCAGACCTCGGCGCTCAGGTTCAGCCAGTCGCCCCGGAGGCGGCCGCAGAAGGAGGCCGTGGGCAGGAAGCCCACATCTCCAGAGAGCGCCCCTAGGTCGCCCACGTGGTTGGCGGCCCGCTCCAACTCCAGCGCCACGCCGCGCACCCGGTCGGCCCGGGTGGACACCTTAACCCCAGCCAGGCCCTCGAGGTTCCGGCAGTAGGCCCAGGCATGGGCGATGGTGGTGTCCCCGGCGGCGGTCTCCGCCTGCTTGAGGCTGAGGGGGTGGGGCCCACCCTCCAGGGCCTGCTCCACGCCGCGGTGCTGGTAGCCCAGGGCGATCTCCAGGTGGAAGACGGTCTCGCCGTGGCACTGGAAGCGGAAGTGCCCGGGCTCGATGACGCCCGCATGCACCGGACCCACGGCGACCTCATGCACCTCGTCGCCCTCCACCCGGTAGAAGTCCATCACCCCGGGCAGGGGCTGCGGCTGGGACTCGCCGCCCGTCCAGGGCCGGTGGTAGCGCACGGGCTTC
>CAIPAY010000148.1 GCA_903863195.1 uncultured Holophagaceae bacterium | reverse complement strand
TCCGGCAGCGGCGACGGACTGACCTACACCATCCGCTTCGACCACGGCGGCGACAAACGCATCCTGGCCCGCTTCGGAGGCCTCCAGCGGGGCTGAGGGCAAATCTCTTTTTAGTCTTTTCCCGGGAACAAGTCCGCGAGGACTTGTCTGCGGTAGTCGAAGATCTTCTGGATGTCGCGGCGGACCCAGAGGGCGGTGACGAGGGCGCCAAGGAAGCCCCAGCCGACCCGGTAGCGGACGGTGTCGGTCATGCGGGTGCCGCCGCCGGGCAGGTCTTCGAAGGCGTGGGTGTGGTGCCACAGGGCATAGGGACCCTTGAGCTGGCGGTCCACGAAGCGCTCGCCGGGCACGAAGGTCTCGATGAGGGTGCGCCAGCGGAGGGGTAGGCCGCGCACCCGGACGCGGTAGTCGAACAGGGCGCCCTCGCCCCGGGGCAGGGGGCGTGGCGTGAGCACCTCGAAGCCCAGCCAGGGCGGCGTCAGGGCCTCCAGGTTGGCGGGGTCCGCGAAGAAGGGGAACACCTCTGACCGGGGTACGGGCAGGTCCTGCACGGAGATGAAGACGTCCTCTTTCATGGGCCGATAGTTCCTCTCTTGGGGAGCCGTTCAGACACGTGCTCACGGGGTCTGGCAGGACTGAATGAAAAGAAAACCACGCTCGCGGAGAAAGGACGAGAAGGCGGAGGGGCGCAGAGGGACGCGGGTGTGGAACAGTGCCCCCCACCGGCTTTTTCAGTGATCCCCTTCATCTCCTTTATCCCTGTTCCTTTGCTTTTTTTTAAAACAGGGATGCAGGGGATGAAGGGGATAAAGCAGAACGGATCAAAGCAGGTCCGCCAGGGCCTTGTCCGCGGTGGGAAAGCGGAACTGAAAGCCCTGGGCGAGGACCCGGGTGGGCTGCACGAAGGCGCCCTGCAGCAGCAGGGCCTCGGCCAGCTCGCCCAGCACAAGCTTGGTGGCGGCGGCGGTGACGAAGCCGGGCACCGGCAGCAGCGGCCGGTGCAGCCGCTGGGCGAGGGCGCGGGTGAAGGCCTCGCTGGAGAGGGGCTCCGGGGCCGTGCCGTTGAAGGCGCCGCGCCAGGCGGGATTCCGGGTCGCCTCCACGAACAGGGCCACCAGGTCGTCCAGGTGGATCCAGCTGAGTCCCTGGGTGCCGGCGCCCAGCTTGCAGCCCTGGAACCAGCGCACGGGCAGGGCCATCTTGGGCAGCGCGCCGCCCTCCCGGGCCAGCACCACGCCGATGCGGATCATGGCCACCCGGACGCCGAAGGTCGCCGCGGCCATGGCCTCGACCTCCCAGGCTCGGCAGACCTCCGCCAGGAACCCCATCCCCGAGTCCGAGAACTCATCCACGGGCTCTTCGCCCGCCGGGACATAGAAGCCGATGGCCGAGGCGCTCACCAGGGCGGCGGGGGGCCGGGGGCAGGCCCGCATGGCCTCCACCAGCCGTCGGGTGGTCTCGACGCGGCTGGCCAGGAGGATGGCCTTGCGGGCGGCGCTCCAGCGCTTGTCCGCGATGCCCTCGCCCGCCAGGTTGATGACCGCATCGGCCCCGTCCAGCGCGGCGGCCAGGTCATCCCAGCTCCGGGCCAAGACACCCGCGGGCAGCTCGGTGCGACCGGGATTCCGGGTCAGCACCGTCACCTCCACCCCGAGGTCGACCAGCGCCCGCACCAGGGGCCGGCCCACCAGGCCCGTGCCTCCGGCCACCACCACCCGCTTCAGTCCTGTCATCGCCATGTGCCCGCCTTGTCCTGATTGTCCAATGCCAACCTGCTGCACCCTCTGATGATCCTGGGGGTTTCGCCGTTCCATGGGAAGTCCGGGCGGGGGTCGAGGGCTTGGTTGCAGGGGGGCGTTATTGCTTGAATTTGCAGTCCTCAACGTCCATTAAAAAAAATAAAGAGTAAATAATCTAAGTTAATTTGTCCAGATTTCATCTTTCAAGACCAAGGTGGGCCTGCCGATGACGGGATGGTCGCCCGTTCCCGCGGGCCTTCCCTCCAAAGGAGATGCCATGCTCACTCGCAAACTCGCCTCTGCGCTTCTGGTCACTGCCATGGCTCTGCTCGGCCTCCCGGCAGCGGGTGCCGAGGAGACGCCCAAGACCTTCCCGGGTGGGGGCCTGGTCTCCATCGAGCAGGCCAAGTCCATGCTGGACAAGGGTGCCCAGTTCGTGGACTCGCGGGTGGCCGCCGAATATGCAGAAAAGCACATCAAGTCGGCGCTCAGTGTCCCTTTCAAGGAAGAGTTCCCCAAGGTCTCCAAGACCGGTGCTGGCGATCACATGGATGCAGCAAAGCTGCCTAGCGATAAAAACAAGGTCCTTATTTTCGGTTCCTCGCTGTTTCAGGTGGGTAACGGAGTAGCGGCCCCCAGCGGCGATCCCCAAAGGGGTGCCAGCCCATCGAATCGAAGCTTGCCTGCGATGAGGTAGGCGATGGCCACGATGTTGCGGACGGTTCGATAGCCTCTGGCCTTGGCCTTCGCAGCCTGGATGAGGGAGTTGATGCCCTCCAGGATGCCGTTGGTGAGGCCCTTCACGAACCAGCGG
>CAIPAY010000147.1 GCA_903863195.1 uncultured Holophagaceae bacterium | reverse complement strand
TCGGGCGATCGCCCGAGGCTTGAACCCCAACTCCAACTTCGCCTGGATCATTGCTCGTTCCTCGCAACTCAGATGTGTGTAGTGGTTTCCCATGCATCCATTCTTTCTGAGGAATGTTGCACTTGGGAATTGAGCGCGCCGATCCTTTGGAACCGGTGATGAACAGCGATGAACGGTGATAACCGCCTGTTGCCACCGCTTCGCGTTGCGACAGCCGCATGCAGCGCATCGCCGTCATCCAGCAGGCCAGCGTCATCGCCGCAATCCTCGACTGCCTCAGCCAGAAAGAACAGCCGCCTTGATGCTGTGCTGCCTCTGCGTAGCCAGACGCCTAATATGTGGGATGAGTTGATCTTGACCCGGGCGAAGCCTTGGCCCATCGTGGGCCCAAACCTCTTTAACAGTCGAAGGCAAGGCCACGAAAGCGCCACCAGGCCCAGCTCGGCGCCCTGGAAGAACGAGCAGGACCTTCGGATTCGCGTTTGACCTCAATAGCGGAGTCGGGACGCGCCAAATGGGGCTTTTGAATTCCCTATACACCGGCACCACGGAAGAGCACACGGACGGCTGGTTCATCGGCTTCTCCACCAAGGTGGTCTGCGGCGTCTGGGTGGGGCTCGATGAGAAGAAGATGATCTTCAAGGGCACCGATGGCGCCAAGGTGGCAATGCCCATCTGGATCGACTTCATGAAGGCCGCCCTGCCCACCACCGGCGACAAGGAAGACTTCAAGGCGTCGGAGGGCATGGAGTGGGCGGATGTGGATCGCTTCACCGGCCTGCTGGCCACCTCCACCACCACGGACAAGGTGCTGCGCCTGGCCTTCAAGCCCGGCACCACCCCCCGCTCTGGCAGCGATGCCGAGGCCATCCGGAAGATCCGGGAAGCCCGGGAGAAGGCCAACGCCCAGCCTGTGGAGAACCGCCCCTGGGGCCGACCGGTCCAGACCGAACCTCCCAAGCCCGTGGACCTGAATGGGAACGATCCTAACGGGTGAGCTGGAAGTCCTTGTGCCCGGTCTGCCAGAGTAGGAAGGCGTACTGTCCGGCGAAGTTCCGGAAGGTGACTGTCTTGTCCTCGGTGAAGTGCCCGTTGTCGTAGTTCACCTTCATGAGTACGGGCCGCTGCGAGGTGGTGGCGTTCTGGAGCGCCGCAATAAACTTCCCGGGCTGCCAGGGGGCCACGCGGGGGTCATTCCAGCCGCCGACTCCCAGAACCGCTGGATAGCTGACCCCCTGACGGACATGCTGGACACCATCCATCTCGTAGAGGGCCTGGCACTCGACGGGATCCTGCACGGACCCGTACTCCTTGGCATTGGCGGGGCCATCGGTGCCGAACTCGGAGCGCATGGCGTTGGCGTCCCCCACATTGCAGACCACGGCCGCAAAGAGATCCGGTCGCTCGGTGATGGCCCGGCTGATAAGAATGCCGCCCGCACTTGTGCCTATCCCACCAAGCCGCTGGGCCGAGGTGTAGCCCTTCCTGATGAGGTACCCTGCACAGGCATTGAAGTCCTTCCAGGTGTTCGGCTTCGTGGCCTTGAAGCCGGCCTTGTGCCAGGCTTCACCCTTCTCGCCGCCGCCCCGCACGTGGGCGAAGGCCAGGACCACACCCCGGTTGGCCACGGAGTGGAGGGTGCGGAAGCTGGGGGTGATGCTCATGCCATAGCAGCCGTAGCCCTCCAGGATGCAACTGGAGGAACCATCCAGCGGAAGGTTTCGGGGGTGAACGATGGACAGCGGGATCATGGTTCCGTCTTCTCCTGGCACCTCTACTTCCTCGGCCACCAGGCCTTCGAAGGCGGGATAGGGGATGGCCGTGTTGAAGGTGCTCTTGGCCACGGTCTGCCGGGCCGCATCCAGCTCGAAGAGGGTGGTCGGAGCGGTCCAGGAGGAGACTGCCACCAGGCACCGGTTCGAGGTCGGGTCGGGGCAGGTGAGGCCCACGCTGCCTGTCATGGGTAGCCGGACCTCGGTGAGCCTTCCGGTCTTGAGGGCATACCGGGTGACCCGGCCCACAATGCCATTCGAGGAGACCACGAGGAGGTAGTCCTTGCAGGTGGTGATGGACTGGATGACGTCCTGGCCCTCTGGGATGACCGTCTTGGCCCGGCTCCAGTCCGGGTGCTCGAGGCTTGTCTGGATGACCGTGAACCTTGGGGCGCCGGAGTGGGAGATGGCGAAGACCTGGTCTCCATGCAGGGCAGTGTCTACCAGATTGTCTGTGCGCTGGCAGAGCACCCTCCAGGCGGGGCCCCCGGCCTTCATCGACGAGGCCGATGCCACGAACAGCCGTTGCTCGCTCTGGGCGGTGAAGGCCCCCCCCAGCACGTAGCCAGGTGCTGAGGGATCGACCCAGGTGGTCGGCAGCTCCTCGGGGGTGAGGCCCAGTCCTGGGAAACCCTCCTTGCTGAGGACATTCAAATCCTGGGCAGGCGGCGTTCCAAGCACGTGCCGCTTGGAGCTTCGATCGAGGTGGAAGGCCACGCTCTGCGGGTCGCCATGACTCCCAAAGTCATAGCAAAAGGACCTGCTGTCGGGAGCCCAGCTGGAGGGCCCGTAGCTGGCCTCGATGAGGTCCGGGCGCAGTTTGGCGGTGGCCACCTCCAGCACCCGGACATCCCCCACCTCGGCCCCTGCGGCGGAGATCCCCATGGCCACAAACCTGCCGTCGAAGGACGGCAGGATGGCCTGCAGGGTTGAGGTCACGCCCGGCTTATAGGTGGAAGGGTCGAAGAGCAGCTCCTCCTTGCCCTGCCAGCCCTTGCGGAAGAACAACTTCCCGACATCTTCCCCCGCCAGGGTCTTGCGGTAGAACACCCGCCCGTTCCGGCAGCTGATGTCCCGATAGGCCGCCGGCTTGAGCCGGTCCAGGGCCATCCATTCCTGCACCAGGGCCTCCCGACCGGGGAGCTTGGCGAGCACGTCATCGGTCAAGGTCGCCTGGGCCTTGAACCAGGCGGTGGCATCCGCACCCTTCAGTTCCTCAAGCCAGCGGTAAGGGTCCCGGTAGGTGGCCCCGAAGTAGGTGTCGGCAGCTTCCACCTGCTTGGATGGTGGATAGGTCCACTGGGCTAGCGCCGGGAGGGTGATCAGGAGTGCGTGAGCGATCACTGGGAAGAGCTTCATGGGAGGGACCTCCGCTGGCTTGCCTGCTTGGTACGGGGTGGGACTCGATCCTAGGGGAGTCGCAGGAGTCTAGGAAGTCGAACCTCCAGCTACCCGGGAAATTCCTCCGCTGCCCTCACCGTGAATCGCCTTCTGGGGCCTAGCAGAATCTTGCTGGCGGGTGCTGGGAGAACGGGCCCTGGCCGGCGCGAAAATGACCCAGTTTGGCCGCTGCTCCTGGGTCCGGTTGACCCCACTTGAGCCAGAGCCGATATACACCGCGTTCTCTGTGGTTGGCAGTTCTTTTCCCCCGGGATTCCCGGATGAACCTGTTTTTCTGACTCGGATTACTTCCCAGAAACCGCCAGCGGTACCACCGGCAGTTCGACGAAGCTGTCTTTGCCGGGGGCGTGCCAGATGCGGTGGGCGGCGGGGCGGTAGTCGGCGGGCTTGGCCAGGAAGATGTTGGGCACGAAGGTCTGGGGGTTCCGCTCGTAGAGGGGGAACCAGCTGGACTGCACCTGCACCATGATCCGGTGGCCCGGCAAGAAGACATGGTTGGCCGTGGGCAGGGCGAAGCGGTAGGGCAGCGCCTCCCCGGGCTTGATGGGCACAGCCTGCTCCAGGCTCTCCCGGTAGCGGCCCCGGAAGATGTCAGCGGAGACCATCTGCTGGTAGCCACCCAGGCCAGGCTGGGCCGGGACCTCGTCCGGGTACACATCGATCACCTTCACCACCCAGTCCGCATCCGTCCCCGTGGTGGAGGCCACGAGGTTGGCCACGGGCTCACCGCTGATGCGCAGGGGGGCCTTCAGGGGCTCGGAGACGAAGGCCAGTACATCGGTCCGGCCCGAGGCCTCGCGCTGATCGTCCGTGTGCCACTGGGGCCAGGTGAGGCCATTGTCGTAGCCCACGGGCTGGATGGGCCGGGCGCGGAAAGGCACAGGCTTCGCGGGATCCGACACGAACTCTTCGAAGGGTGCCACCCCGGCCTTGGGTGCCTCGGCCGACACCGTCAGGCCCGCCCCCAGGTGATAGCGGGTGGCGGGGTGCGGGGTGCCCTCCCCCGCCAGGGGCCAGCCCGGCAGCTTGCGCCAGGCGTTGGTGCCGGTCTCGAAGGCGCTGACCGGGGGCAGGCCAGAGGGCGGGCCGCCCTTGAGGTGCTGATCGAGGAACGGCTTCAGCACCTCGCGGCGAAACTGCAGAGCCGTGTCCTGGCTGAAGCGGAGGGGCCCCAGGCTGCTGCCCTCCTTGATCATGCCACCGTGGTTCCAGGGCCCCATGGCGAGGTAGAGCAGATCCCCCTTGCGGTCCTTGGGCTTGAGGGCCTTCCACACCGCCACCGCACCGTAGATGTCCTCGGCGTCAAAGAGGCTGTGTACCAGCAGGGTGGGTACCACCAGGGGCCGCGCCGCCAGGATGCGGTCCATGGCCTGCTGCTGCCAGAAGGCATCGTAGGCGGGATGTTCGACGACCTTGCGCCAGAAGCCCAGCTGCTCCATGCCCCGGCTCCGGGCCAGATCACCCGTGGACCCCGCCTGCAGGTAGAGGTTGTAGTCGTCGAAGTGGCTGGTCCACCACTTGTGCTCGTTGCCGCGGGAGGCCTGCTGCTCGTAGAAGTAGACCAGGGACGACGGCGAGAAGGCTCCATTGTGAAACCAGTCATCCCCCCGCCAGCCGTCCACCATGGGGTTCATGGGCACGGCGGCCTTGAGGGCCGGGTGGGGGTCCACCAGGGCCATCAGAGCCAGGAACCCGTCGTAGGAGATGCCCAGGATGGCCGCCCGGCCGTTGCTCTCCGGCAGGTTCTTCACCAGCCAGTCCAGGGTATCCCAGGTGTCGGTGGCGTGATCCACCGCTGAGGCATTGAGGGGCCCCCGCAGGGGCAGGGTCATGGCGTAGTCGCCCTCGCTGCCATGCTTCCCGCGGATGTCTTGGACCACCCGGATGTAGCCGCCCTCCAGGGTGAGGTCGGTGACGTTGTCGTAGCCCTGCAGCACCGGCCCCAGGTGGGCGCTGGCGGCGTGGGCGGTGAGCTCCGCCGCATTGTAGGGCGTGCGCGTGAGCAGGATCGGCGCCCCCTGCGCACCCTTGGGCACCAGGATGATGGTCTTCAGCTTCACCCCGTCCCGCATGGGGATCATCACCACCCGCCGCTCGTGGTCCCAGGTCCCCGTAGCGACCTTGAACTCTGCGGGCATCTCGCGGGGCAGGGTGGGCTGCTGGGCGGGCAGGGATAGGCCAGCCAGCAGGGCCAGCGGCAGGGTCAATAAGCGACGAAGCGGCGTGACAGACATGCAGACTCCAGAATTTACGTTTGAGTACTCGATGCAGGCTTCTGTGACCCTCGGGATCAGGCGCGGAGGACGCTGAACCTACGGAACAGCTCTTGGGGAATGGGGCATTGGAGCTTCCAGGTTATAGACCTGGGTCGATCGCTTTCAACCCCTCAAGCTCGACCCCCCCCGGAACGCGTCAATGATTTTGAGACAGGTAGTGGCCTGAGTTATCGCTCCGACCCACCCGCTGCGGAGAGCCGCCGGGGCCATGGACAGCCTGCGGATTGCCTGGCGGCAACGGGCCGATGGCCCGCCCTTCGGGTCCT
>CAIPAY010000146.1 GCA_903863195.1 uncultured Holophagaceae bacterium | reverse complement strand
GATGAAGGGGATGAAGGGGATTGAAATTGTTCGACCTCAGTCCCGCCCCGCCAGGGCCAGGAACACCGGGTAGTGTCGGCCATCTCTGGTGACTTCGCAGACGGTCTCGATTTGGATAGCGTTGAAACCGGCCTGGGTGAGTTGCAGCCGGAGGGCTTCGCGGTCGAAACCGCGGTGGACGTTGGCCTCGGGGCCGTGGAAGGAGCCATCCTCGGCCTCCAGGTCAGCCAGGGCCACCCAGCCGCCGGGGGCCAGGACCTCGTGGAAGCGACGCAGGATGCCCGGCGTGTCGGGAATGTGGTGCAGGGTCATGAGGCTGCAGACGAGGTCATGGCGGGCCTCGGGCAGGGCCTCCGCCAGCAGGTCCAGGCGCACCGGGGTCATGTTCCCCGCCCCGGCCGCGGCGATTTTGGCGCGGAGCACCGCCAGCATCCCTTCGGAGGTGTCCGCCAGGGTGACCCAGGCCACCTGGGGTTGCAGGGCAAAGCCGAGCAGCCCCGTGCCGCAGCCGTACTCAAGGACCCGCA
Source organism: uncultured Holophagaceae bacterium (assembly GCA_903863195.1). Lineage (GTDB taxonomy): Bacteria > Acidobacteriota > Holophagae > Holophagales > Holophagaceae > Geothrix. The sequence goes on along the minus strand of CAIPAY010000146.1, from coordinate 1,591 downwards.
GGCCCACCAGGGGCACGGCCTCGGCGATGGCCCGGCCCACCGTCAGGGCCCGCGCCACCTTGGCGGGATCCTGGTCCCAGGTGCCTGCCCTGGCATCGAACTCACTCATGCGGTCTCCCTTGATGCACCTACCATGGTCCCATGCCTGCAGGTTCCCCACGGCCCCCGAAGCGCCTCCCCGCCACGCTCGCTCTGGCGGGGCTGCTCCTGCTGTTCACCCTGACGCTGGTCCTGGTGGGCCTGCGGGAGCTGCTGCCCGCGGTTCAGCCTCCTACGAACTCCCGGCTGCGGGCGGTGCTGGAAGGCTCTATGGCCGTGAACACCACCCCCTCGGAACGGGAGCGGATCCGAGTCTGGCTGGCCGCCGGCGCCGCGCAGGAGGGCCTCCAGCCCGTGGAGGCGCTGGTGGCCAACAACTGCGCCAGCTGCCATGCCCCGGGGGGCGAATACCCCCGCGTGGCCAGCCCCCAGGACCTGCGCCAGCTGGCGCGGCTGGCCGAGCCCTCCGCGGCGACGGGAAGCCTGCCGACCCGCCTGCTCCACCTGCTCGCTTTCCCCCTGGTGTTCCTTGCCTGCGGGGCTCTGCTGCTGCGGACCCGCTGGCCCGGGCGGCGGGGGCTGGCGACCGCCTGTGCGCTCGCCGTGTGCTTCAATGCCGCGCAGTGGTGGCTCGGCCAGGGGCGGCCCGAGCTGCTCTGGCTGGCACGCGGTGCGGCCGGGGGCCTGGTCCTGGCCCTGGCGGCCCTGGCTGGGGCGGTGCTCTGGGACCTCCGGACGGAGCCCCGCCAACCCTGAACCGAGCACCACCAGAAATCGGTACGTCTCGCGTTTCGGCGGAGCCGATGCCGAGAAGCTCCCATGCCGGCGGGCCGGCGCGCAGGGCCTTGTATTTCTTGGCGTTCTTGGCACCTTGGTGGTGATCAGTCCCCTTCTGACAGGGGTGTTTTCTTGAGGGGTACAAAGACGCACCGCCAGGAACCCGGAGGTTGCCTGGCGGTGCGAGGCTTGTGGAACGGGGTGCCCGGCCTACTGGGCGGCGGGTTCGTCCACGAAGTCCTCGTCGGAGAGGCCGCTGTCCGGGGGCAGCTTGGCCAGCTCGGCGGTGACAAGGTTCGTATGATGCACTTCCTCGTCGCGCAGCTCCTCGAAGAGGGCCTTCACGCCGGCATCCCTCAGGGCGGGCAGGGCCGCCACGAAGAAGGCGTGGGCCTTCACCTCGGAGGCCAGGGCGGCTTTCATGGCCTGGCGCGGGGTCATGAAGGCGCGGGCCGCATCGAAGTCCGGGGCCTCGATGTCGTAGATCATCTCCCGGGTCACGGCCTTGGGCTCCGTGCCGAAGAGCGAGCTGCGCCGCGCGGCCAGTTCCTCGCCGTGCTTGGCTTCATTCTGAGCCATGAGGCGGAAGAACGTCGCCGCCTCGGGGGTCCGGTGCTGCTCCATCTGCGCCGCGAAGTCCTCGTAGCGCTCCTGGGCCTCTTCCTCGATGAGGACGGCCAGATCGAGGGCGTCCTTCAGGGAGAGGCTTGCATAGTCAATGCCGCGGGTGGTCATCGGATCCTCGCTTACTTCTTGATGAAGAGGTCGAGGATGT
>CAIPAY010000145.1 GCA_903863195.1 uncultured Holophagaceae bacterium | reverse complement strand
GGCTCTGGGCACACCCTTCTTCATCTTCTTCGGCTGGCTGTCGGACAAGATCGGCCGCCTGAAGATCATCCTGACGGGCTGCCTCATCGCCGCCCTCACTTTCTTCCCGCTCTTCAAGGCCCTCACGCACTACGTGAACCCCGCCCTGGAGACGTTCCAGAACACCACCGTCATCACCGTGGCCGGAAACCCTGCCGACGAGACCTTCAACCTCTTCGTGGGCCCCTGGAGCAAGTTCTCCGAGCTGGACCGCGTGAACGACTTCTTCGGCAAGCAGGGCCTCAACTTCAACAAGGTCGCCCCCATCGAGGGCAAGAAGGTTGTCGCTACCCTCCAGGGCAAGAACCCCACCACCGGCCAGGTCACGACCACCACGATCGAGGGCTGGAGTGCCGCCTCGGAAGCCGCTCTCAAGAAGGCGCTGGTCGATCTCGGATATCCCAAGGAAGCCGACAAGTCCAGGGTCAACTACCCCATGACCCTGCTGATCCTGTTCATCATGCTCATCTACGTGACCATGGTCTACGGGCCCATCGCGGCCTTCCTGGTGGAGCTCTTCCCCACCAACATCCGCTACACCTCCATGTCGCTGCCCTACCACATCGGCAACGGCTGGTTCGGCGGCATGCTGCCCCTCATCGCGACGGCCATCGTGGCCCTGAAGGGCAACATCTACTACGGCCTCTGGTATCCGATCATCGTGGCGCTCATCACCGTGGTCATCGGCTTCCTGTTCCTGAAGGAAACCAAGGACCGGGACATCAGCACCTACCAGCACTGACTTGACCCTTCGGCGTCCTCGACGCTGAAGGCCTGATGGGGAGCCGGGTGAGCGGAGGAATCCATCACCCGGCTCTCCCGCTTCCCGGGGCGGCCCCCTGGCACCCGGGTGGAACCTGACCCGCCTGGCGCGCACTGGACAAGGGCATCCCCTGGCCGGACAATGATCGCCACCCCCCCACCTTCCCCAGCCACCGCGGAAACGCGTGAACCCACGGCCCCGCCCCTCTTGGGTCCGGCGCCTACCACCCTTTCCTTCCCCGCATCACCCCTGGCACGGAGCCGAACCATGTCCCAAGACCTCTATCCCGTGAAGCCGCACATCCGGGAGCGGGCCCACATCAAGACCATGGAGGAATACCAGCGGCTCTACCGCCTCTCCCTCGACAACCCCGAGTGGTTCTGGGGCGAGCAGGCCAAGACCCTGACCTGGTTCCACCCCTGGCAGTCGGTCTTCGACGCCGACTACAAGGAAGTGGACTTCTCCTGGTTCCTGGGCGGGCGCGTCAACGCCTGCTTCAACTGCGTGGACCGGCACCTGCCCCACCTGGGGGACAAGACGGCGCTCATCTGGGCCCAGGACGAGCCGGGCCAGTACACCCACATCAGCTACCGGGACCTCAAGCACCACGTGGCCCGGGTGGCCAATGTCCTCCTGCACAACGGGGTGAAGAAGGGCGACCGCGTCTGCCTCTACCTGACCATGATCCCCGAGCTGGTTTACACCATGCTGGCCTGTGCCCGCATCGGTGCCGTGCACTCGGTCGTGTTCGGCGGGTTCTCGGCGGAGTCCCTGCGGGACCGCATCGTGGACGCCAAGTGCAAGGTTGTGGTCACTGCCAACGAGGGCCTTCGGGGCGGCAAGAAGGTGCCCCTCAAGCGCACGGTGGACCGGGCCATCGAGGGCATGTCCCTGGTGGAGACGGTACTGGTGGCCCGGCGCACTGACAGCGATGTCCCCATGCACCCCGGCCGGGACCTGTGGCTGGATGAGGAGACTGCCAAGCAGCGCTCCACCTGCACCAACGAATGGATGGGCGCGGAGGACCCGCTCTTCATCCTCTACACCTCCGGCAGCACCGGGAAGCCCAAGGGCCTGCTGCACACCACCGGCGGCTACCTGACCTACGCCGCCTACACCCACAAGCTGGTCTTCGACTACCACCCCGACGACATCTACTTCTGCGCCGCCGACATCGGCTGGGTGACCGGCCACAGCTACATCGTCTACGGGCCGCTGGCGAACGGCGCCACCTCGGTGATCTTCGAGTCCACGCCGCTGTACCCGGATGCCGGCCGCTACTGGCAGATCATCGACGACCTGGGCGTGAACATCTTCTACACCGCGCCCACGGCCCTCCGGGCCCTGGCCCAGGCCGGCGACGACTGGATCAAGAAGTACAAGCGGACCTCGCTGCGGGTGCTGGGCACCGTGGGTGAGCCCATCAACCCCGAAGTCTGGCGCTGGTATCACGACGTCGTCGGCGACGGCCGCTGCACGGTGGTGGACACCTGGTGGCAGACGGAGACGGGCGGCATCCTCATCACCCCGCTGCCCGGCGTCACGCCCACCAAGCCCGGTTCCGCCACGCTGCCCTTCTTCGGCATCAAGCCGGT
>CAIPAY010000144.1 GCA_903863195.1 uncultured Holophagaceae bacterium | reverse complement strand
GCGAGGACGCCCAGGGTCCGGTCGAAGCGCCCGGCGGGCCGCACCACCGTGTAGAGGCTGGGCACGGTCTCGGCGTTGTGGTTGAACACCGCCGGTCCCGCGGCCACTACCCGGGCCACAGCGTCGTGGTCGCCCAGGAAGTCCGGCACGAGCACCTCCACGCCCACCCCGGGGTTGCGCCGCCGGATGGCCAGGATGGTCTCCGCGAAGTGCCCGGCTCCGCCATCCGGCAGGTCATCGCGGTTGACGCTGGTGAGCACCGCAAAGCGCAGGGCCATGGCGGCCACACGCTCGGCGGTCTCCTGGGGCTCCCGGGGATCCAGCGCCAGGGGCTTGCCGCTCTGGATGCTGCAGAACCCGCAGGCCCGGGTGCAGATTCCGCCCATGAGCAGGAACGTGGCGGTGCCCTGGGTGAAGCAGTGGCTGCGGTTGGGGCAGCGGGCCTCTTCGCAGACCGTGTGCAGGTGGGAGTCGCGCAGGTCCTTCTTCATGCCGTGGAGGTCGCGCAGCTTCACCCGCTCCTTGGTGATCCACTCGGGCAGCCGGGGATGCCCCTCGAGGACTTCCCGGCCAGCGCGCTTCGAGAATCGGGGCATACGGACTCCAGATCTTCCAGTCTCTCGCAGGCTGCCGCCCAAGAACAGGGTCGGTAAGATGGCGGGATGTCCACGCCCCTCGCCCGGCTGCTGCGCCAGGAGCAGCTTGCCTTCCTCACCCGGGACCACTCGGCCTGGGGTGAGCACCTGGACCAGGTCCGGGCGTTCCTGGGCGAAGGCCTCCAGGCGGCGGATCCTGCCCGCCCCGTGCTGGTGCTGGGCGCGGGCTCGGGGCTGGAGGTGCCCTGGGCCCTGGCCCCCCCGGACACCACCGGCTGGGACGCGGATCCCTGGAGCCGCTGCTGGACGGCGCTGCGGCACCGGCGCTGGGCACCCTGGGTGTTCGCGGACCTCACGGGCGGGCTGGCGGACCTGGAGGCCGCGGTGCGCCGGAGCGTGGCCGAGCCTTGGTCCGGACGGCGCCGCGTCCGGGAGCAGGCGATCCTCCGGCTCGCCGGGCTGCTGCCCTCCCTGCATCCGGACCCCGCCGCCCTGCGGGCCTGGATCGCGGCCCGGCGACCGGGGACCATCCTGTCCGCCAATGTGATGGGCCAGTTCGGAGTCGTCGCCGAGCGGCTGGTGGAGGCACTCTTCGGGGGCTCGCCCTGGAGCCCGGACCCTGACCTGGCGGATCCCCTGGCGGAGGCCCTGGATGCCTGGACGCGCCGGACCGCGGTGGCCTTTCTTACCGTGCTGCAGGAAAGCGGTGCCGACCTGTGGCTGGTGCACGACCGGGCGGTGGTGTTCACCCAGGGGCCCCTGGGCCTGGGTCCCTGGGAAGACCGCTGGACCCAGCAGCTCAAGGGTGCGGAGGGGCTCGAGATCAGCGACCCGCTCCCGGGGCTGGATGTCATGACCCTGCTGGGGGAGACCGAGAGAATACCGTTCCGGGCCCAGCGCTGGCTCTGGCCTGTGGCGCCCGGTCAGCAGCACGTGGTGGAGGCGGTGGCCTTCCACTCGTCCGGGGCCGGTGCCTGAGTTGCCTGTGGCGACGGTCAACCCTTGTCCCCACTCCTTGTTTTCAAGGCCATAATGGTTGGCTTATGGATGCTCTCCTCCGGCTGGTGTCGCGCCCGCCCTGCCCCCTTCTTTTAAGAGCCGCCCGGGTCGTCCAGGCCGGTGAGTCTCGCCGTGACCTTCTCCAGCCTCTGGTCAAGGCAGCCATGCTCCGGGAAGCCTGAACCATGACCAACGTCAGACGATTTCTTCTTGGACGGCGGCTGTCCAGCGTCGAGAGCCATCACAACAAAGTCAGCAACGTCATCGGCCTGTCCGTGTTCAGCTCGGACGCCCTCTCCTCCGTGGCCTACGCCACCCAGGAGATCATGGCCAGCCTGTCCAGCAACCTCCACGGCGTC
>CAIPAY010000143.1 GCA_903863195.1 uncultured Holophagaceae bacterium | reverse complement strand
CGATTCCCCTAGGGCCTCCCGAACAAAAAAACCCGCGCTGGGCGCGGGTTTTGTCTGGTAGTCCCAAGGGGAATCGAACCCCTGTTCTCGCCGTGAGAGAAAAAAGGCCGAGTCTATGTCAGATCAAGACAAACAGTCATAAACATGAATAAACAATAACTTAGAATGTTGCGGTTCCGGTGGGTCCGCCCTAATCTGGGAACATCCGTTACCGATGGATTACCGACGGAGGTGCCATGGCGAGGACCCACAGAGACGGGAAGATCGACACGCGGTCGGCCCGACTGAAACTCAAAGCAGATCGTGAGCCCTACTGGTCCACCCTGGCCCCCGGCGAGGCCATGGGCTACTACCGCATCGCCAGCGGAGCGGGAACCTGGTGGGCACGGGTCAGGTTCGAGGACCACCGGTATCAGAAGAAATCCATCGGCACGGCTGACGACTACACGGCCGCCGATGGCCAGGAGGTGCTGACTTATGCGCAGGCTCAGGCGAAGGCACGGGAGTGGTTCGGCGTCGCCAGGTCAGCCGCTGGCGAGGATGCCCGGCAGACTGGCCCGTATACCGTGGCCGATGCCATGGAGGACTACTGGCGCGATTGTGGGCGGCGGGGTGTGAAGCGGGTGGATCGGATGACCTGTGGGGCGCGCCTCCACATCCTCCCGGAACTTGGGGCGGTGGAGGTCGAGCGGCTGTCTCAGGGGCGGATCGAGCGATGGCACCACGCCCTGGCCGAGGCCGCCCCGTATGTAAGGACTCGCCGCTTCGCCAAGAAACCCGCCCTGGGTCCGAAGCCTAAGACAGAGGAGCAGCGGCGGAAGCGAAAGGCCACCGCCAACCGCATCCTCTCGATCTTGAAGGGCGCACTGAACCACGCCAAGCATAAGCGGCGGGTCACCTGTTCGGCCGATGCCTGGCGGGAGGTCCGTCCGTTCGCTCATGCAGATGCTGCCCGAGTCCGGTATCTCAACCTAGAGGAACAAGCGCGACTGGTGAACGGCTGCGAGCCCGATTTCCGGCGCCTGGTTCAGGCTGGGCTGTTCACGGGTGCCCGGTATGGCGAGTTGACCAGACTCCGCCTGGAGGACTTTGACCCTGTGAATGAGAGCGTCTTCATCCAGCCCGGTAAGAGCGGGAAGGGGCGTCATGTGTTCCTGACGGACGAGGGTGTGGCCTACTTCCGTGAGGTCACGGCCGGTCTGCGCGGCGGGGACCTTTTGTTCACCCATGAAGCATTCCTGGACATGCGGCGGGTGGAACCTGAAACCCAGACACCTGTGGCCAAGGGGCACCGGGATTGGAAGGCTTCGGATCAGAAACGGCCCATGAAGGCGGCCTGCGAGGCTGCCGGGATTGAGCCCCTTGGCTTCCACCAGCTACGCCACTCCTACGCCTCCGCCCTGGTCAACAGCGGCATCCCGCTGGCCTTCGTGGCGCAGATGCTTGGGCACAGCGACACCCGCATGGTGGAGCGGCACTATGGCCACCTGGCCCCCTCTGCCGTGAAGGCCACGCTTCGGCAGCTGGCCCCTGTTCTCGGCATCCACAAGCCGGGGAATGTCGAAAGCCTCGCCATCAAGACAAAGGTGAATGTGGGGTAAACGGGAAATCGCTCTCAGGCTGACCGCCCAGTCCTGGAGCTTGGGGCAGACTTTTTGAACGGAGTGAACCATGGCCGGGAAACCTGGAAAGCGTGGGAAACGCCCGCTTCGGCCCAAATGGGCCGATTGGTCTGACCTCCCGGTCGAGGTCCGCTCCGCCGTGGTCTGGGCGTTCTATGCCGGTGGTCCTGCGGATGTGGTGGACCAGGAACGATACGAGGCGGCCCTAAATTCGGGTGCCCCGTTTCATGAGGCCGCCTTCCTGGAGGAGCCGCGCTGGATGGTGAGAAGTCTCCGCGCCCTCAATGAAGCGGGTGCATTCAAGACGAGGTTGTCCGTGGCCCAGATCTACGAGGCAGTGGGGCTCTGGATGGGCAAGTCGGCCGCCTCGGTGAAGCGTGAGGCCGGGGGCTATGGACTAAGGGGTAAGCCGAGGTCATCCCGCTGGGCCGTCGAGGCAGCGCAGGACTGGATGAAGGAGCATCACGACATCGACTTCCTAGCCAAGGCGGTGCCACATTTCGGGCCGGTCATGCACCTTCTAGAGGCCGGGTGCTATAACGCCAACTTTGAATCCTGGAGAATGCACTTCGGCGATGCCTTCGGTCGCCAGATCAAGGCCAGGTGGGCGAACCGTGTCCTACGGAAATACTTGTTCTTGGCGAAGGATGGGGTCCATTTTGGTTATGTGATGCGGGACCTCCCGACTGCGGAAGGGCCTGGCGGCCTGGTGAATCATTTCTACCGGCTGGAGCCGACCCCCCTTCGGTCGCTGGACCTGGAGGATGTGGACTTTAGTTTCTGGCTGAGCAGGTGGCTTTCTCATCCAGGTGCATCGGCGTTCCCACCAAGCAAGATGGCCAAAAAACCCTGACCTTCTGCCCATGACCCGGATGGTCTGGGCTGGAATGCAGGGGTTTACATGCGGGCCAAGAAGTCTTCCACCGAAGCCTCAGAGCGGTTGTCAGTCAGTGTTGAGGAAGCCGCCGAAATGCTCAGCATCGGCCGCAGCAGCGTGTTCAACCTGCTGAACGACGGGTTGCTGGCCAGCTTGAAGGTCGGGAAGCGCCGGTTGATCCCCGTGGCGGAGTTGCGGGCCTTCCTTGACCGCCAGGCCCGCCGGGCCAGCTGACGGCCCTGTTGTTCTCATGGCTCCATGTCTGGCGGGACTCAGGGTTGACAACTGAGGGGACGCCAGACCAGCGGACGGGGGGTGAAATCCCCAAGGAAGGCCGCGAATCTCGATTGGAAGGGTGTGCTACAAACAGCCCCCTTCCCGTGCTGGGGACTCCCAGGACGAACCCCACCGGGCACTTTGCCGTCTGGTGCGGGGCACCGTTGTTGACGGATTGCATGACGAGCACCTACCGGACAACCGAGGGCGCGCCTGAGTCATGGGCAAAGCTGTGAGACCGATGGCCGACGCCTGTACGGGTGGCTTGAGGGGCAGGCTTTCCTCCTCCAGGGGGATAGTCTGCCTCCACCTCAGACCTCGGCCTCCCAGGTGAGCAGTAAGAAATTCCAGGCCGACAAGGAGGAAAAGATGAAACCGGGACTCGGTGACGGTGACAAAACTGAAGTGAAAGTGAATCGGCGCCGCCGAGGGGCCACCGGCCCCAGGACCCCGGCAGGGAAGGTGGCCTCGTCGCGGAATGCCCTGCGGCACGGGGCCTACGCCGAGGCCCTGGGTTTGCTGCTTGAGTATCCCGAGGACTACCAGAAACTGCGGGAGGGCCTGCTGATTACCCTGCATCCCCTCGGCCATCTGGAGGAGGCCCTGGTGGACCGGCTGGCCTCGTTGTGGTGGAGGATGGGCCGGGCGAAGCTGGCCGCGAACCAATCCCTATGGATGGCGGGGAGGAGAAACCTGGCCGACCCGTTCACCGTCCTCGGGGGCGGCCTGGATGTGATGGAACAGGCGGTTGCCTTGGACGATGACGAGTGCCGGATGGCTGGGGCCTGGAACCATGAGGTTCAAGAGCGGCTACTGCGGCATGAGATGACCCTGGAGCGGGCCTTCTACCGCTCTCTCCACGAACTGGAGCGACTTCAAGCCCGGCGCCACGGCCAGCCCGTGCCAGTTCCGCTGGCGGTGGACATGAACATTCATCGGGCTGAGGATTGAGTTCGTTCCGGCAATCGGGTGGCATTGATGCCAGGGTCTGAGTTGAGCGGTGAGTCAGGCCCATTCGGGAATTATTCATCCAGTTGAGTTTCAATCAATTCTTGTGTGAACTCGATTGCAGCCTTCACATCCTTCAAGTCATATTCATCCCACTGCGCATGGGTGGCTTTGGTACGAACATGTGCGGCTGCGCGAGCCCGTTTAGCTTTAGTGGGGGTGATTACCTCTAGTTTTGAGAGCGCACTTATTAATTCATCTAGTTTTACATCTTTATCGCTGATGCCGTGATTTCGGCACACCCGGCGCAGGGAGTCCTCGAAGACCACCCCAACAATGACTCCGGCCTCTTTTACCTGCTCCGAATCCAAGTAAGCGCGACCATGATCCAAAAAATCATCAAAGGTTTCAGCCTGCGCACGATTGATGATGGTGGTCATCAAACCCGCGTCTACATCTGCCAATAGCCGCGTGAGCATTTCTGTAAACTCGCCAACGGACGAATGGGACATATTTCCGATTCGGCGCGAACAAATCTCTTCAGCCTTTTTTCTATATGCATTTTGCGGGTTAGGGACCACGACCTGAACCACATGGCCAGCAGATCCTAACCAGCCAGAGCATTTCTCCATGTGCTCATCATTAAGGACAGTGCTATGAGGGCCTCCACGGCGTAAATGCTGTCCTTCATGAATTAGAGATCTGATGCGTTCGGAAATTGATTCTTCAAGGGACATGGTATGCCTTTGGGAATGAGGATCAATCGGAGGACACTGACCGAGCCAGACTGCACGGCTGAAATGGGCAAGGCTAAGGAAGAATGGGGTTGCGTGGCAATGATGGGCAGGTCGGGCAGTGCCTGTGGTGAGGCTGAACTTTAAATGGCTTGAAAATATACCCCAGCGTTCCGCTCCGGATAGCTCTCATACACATGCTCAAACACCGCCGAGACCTTGGCCCGGTAGAGTTCCGGGGTGAAGGCGCGGGGCAGGCCGGTGTCGAGGGTGTCCTCGATGGTCAGCTTCAGCTTCGACCGGGCGGCGGCCTTCTGCCGCCAGTTGAGCACCAACAGCTCCTTGAGGCGGGCTAGGAGTTCGCGGGCCACCTTCTTGACCTCGTCCCGCTCTGCCGTGGACAGGTCTGGGGCCGGGCGGGTGAGGATGTCGAAGATCACCAGCTCTTCCTCGGTCATGTGCTCCCGCACATGGCGGCCCTGCTCCTCGTTGAGGCTGTTGCTCAGCTTCATTAGCTCCTCGAACAGCTCTTCGATGGTGCGGCTACCCGCGTTGTAGCTTTCGATCAGGGTGGTGAACTTCTCCACGAAGTCCATCCGGGTCTTGTTCAGGCGGACCAGCTGCTCCAGCCGTGCCTTGATGGCGGCCTTGAGCACCTCCAGATCGGTGTTCTTCTGCTTCGACTCCTTGAACCGCTCGGCCAGGGCCTGGAAGTTGATCTTGGACAGGTCCAGGGCGGCGGGGCCGTCCTTGGGGACCTCCAGCCCCAGGATGGAGTCGTCCAACAGGGCGTTGATCTGGCCCATCACCTGCGAGATGTCCACGGGGTTGGGGCTCAGCATTGCGCGGATGGCATCGGCGATGGCGGACAGGCAGGCCACCCGGCTGGTGAACTCCAGGGCCGCCTTGTCGGGCTTGATGGCCCGGTAAAGGGTCGTGGCCAGCCGTTCATGCCCGTAGAAGTCCCGGCGCATGGGGTCGGGCGAAATTAGGGCGTTCACGGCCTGCTTGACGAGCTTCAGGCGGTCCAAGGCGCCCAAGGGGGCCTGCTCCAGGTCGCTGAGCTTGACGCCCTGCTGGGCGCAGAAAGCGGTGGCCTCCGCCAGGGCGTTCCGAAGCTCCGTGACCAGCTGCTGCTTTTCCCGCACTGGGGTCTTGCCGTCCTTGCCCGCGCCGTAGATGGCCAGGGCCTTCTCCAGGGAGGCGAAGACATTGGCGTAGTCGACGATCACGCCGCTGTGCTTGCCGGGGAAGACGCGGTTGGCCCTGGCGATGGTCTGCATTAGGGTGTGGTTCCGCATGGGCTTGTCGAGGTAGACCGTCGAGCAGCTGGGCGCGTCGAAGCCCGTAAGCCACATGGCGCAGACGAAGACTAGGCGTAGCGGGTCCTCCGTGTCCTTGAACTTCTCATCGAGGGCTGGCTGCGAGTCGTTCATCCGCTTTCGGTGGGGCTCGATGTCGAGACCTAGCTTCCTCATCTGCTCGATCTCGTTCTGGCCTGGCGACACGATCAGGGCCATGTCGGTGGAGGCCAGCACCCCCAGCCGCTGCTCCAGCTCAGCCCGGCGGGCTTCCTGGGCGGCCTCTTCGGGCGTCTTGGGGCCGTCGTGCAGAGCGTAGGGAACCTTCAGCAGCGCCTGGCGCACCCTCTCGGTCTCGGCCGCCCAGTGGTGCTTCACCTTGTCGTGCATCTTCAGGGCCGTGGCCTTGTCAATGGAGACCACCATGGCCTTGCCGATGAAGCCCCGGCCCAGGAAGTGGCTCACGATGTCCTTGGCCACGCTCTCCAGGCGGTCGTCGCGGGTGATGAGGTGGTACTGGCGGCCCAGCTCCTGCTGGAGCTTGGCCTCCTGCTCCGGGTCCAGCTCCGCCGCCTCGATGAGCCGGTAGAGGTCGTCGTTCAGGTCCGGGTTGTTCAGCTCCAGTTCGGGGGTGCGATTCTCGTAGAACAGCGGCACCGTGGCCCCGTCCTCGATGGACTGCTGGAAGTCGTAGATGGACACATAGTCCCCGAACACCTCCTTGGTGCGCTCCTCGCCCGCGATCAAGGGGGTGCCCGTGAAGGCCAGGAATTGGGCCTTGGGCAGGGCGGCCCGCATGTTGAGGGCCAGGGTGTCGTACTGGCTCCGGTGGGCCTCGTCGGTCAGGACGACCACATCCGAGCGGTCGCAGAGCAGTTCGGGGGTTGTGAACTTGTGGACCAGGGTGAAGACATAGCGGTGGTTGCCCCGCAGCAGGTCCCGGAGGTGGGCGCCGCTGCTAGCGTGGCACTGATCGCCCTCGACATCACCCACGGCCCCCACGGTCTTGAAGGTCTTGGCGATCTGGTCGTCCAGCTCCACCCGGTCCGTGACGATCACGAAGGTCCAGTTGCCAGCCAGCTTGCGCAGCACCTTCTGGCTGAAGAACACCATAGAGAAGCTCTTGCCGCTCCCCTGGGTCTGCCAGAACACCCCGGCCCGTCCGTGGCCGAGCTTCCGGGCTTCCAGCATGGAGGTGATGGCGTTGTTCACGCCCAGCACTTGGTGGTTCTGCCCCAGCACCTTCACCAGCCCCGCCTTGTGCTCCGAAAACAGGGTGAAATTCTCCGCCAGGTCCAGCAGGCGGACCTTGTCGCAGGTGCCCCGGAACATCACTTCCATGGACACCCGGCGCGGCTCGTCCTCCCGCTCGATGCGCTTCCATTCTGACCAGCGGTCCCAGTCGGCGGTGAGGGAACCCACCCGGCTGTCCAGCCCGTTGGAGGCGATGAGCAGGGCGTTGAACCAGAACAGGGCGGGGATCTGCGCCTTGTAGTGGGTGAGGTTCTCGTCGTAGGCATTGCGGGCCGGGACGCCGGGCTTCTTCAGCTCCACCACCACCCAGGGCAGGCCGTTGACGAAGCCCACCAGGTCGGGGCGGCATGTGTAGAGGGCACCCGTGACGCTGAACTGGCTCACCAGCAGGAAGTCGTTGTTGGCCGGGGTCTCCCAGTCCACCACCCGCAGCCGCTCGGTCTTTTGCCCCCCCTGCTCCCGGTTGGGGATGGAGACCTTGAGCCCCTCCTTGAGTAGGTGGTACACCTCCCGGTTGGCTGCCTCCAGACTCATGGCCGAGCGGTCCCGGCATAGCTCATCCAGGGCGGTGGTGATGGCCTCTGTGGGCATGGCCGGGTTCAGTCTGGTTAGGGCGGCGCGCAGCCGCTCGACCAGCACGACCTCGCCCGATGTCTCCCGGCCCAGGGTGCCCCCCACCCCGAAGGTCTCCTGCATCGCCGATACCGTCTGCCAGCTCAGGTCGGCGAAGAGCCCGATGGCTGGCTGCTCGACGAGCTGGTCCTCGGTGTAGGCGTGGGGGCTCATGGCTAGGCGACCTCCACATCAATCTGGCCGGAGAGCAGGCGGGGGAGGAGCAGGTCGCGGGTGCGGCGGAGGTTTTCGATTTGCGAGCGGAGTTTATTACTCATCAACAGCATCGGGGAGACAAGTTGAGTGAACCGCGCGATGGTCTTCGAGTCGGGAACGGTGGTTGGCATTGCCAACAAATTTTCAGGCTTAACGCGCTGGTGGCTAGTCGAAGTGCCAATAGCCAGATTGCCAAACTGACCAAGAAATTCATCAGAGGAGCATTTGGAGTAAATGAATTCTCGGGTCACACCGGGCTGGGGTTTCAAACCAAGGAACTCTGTGGATGTGATGGCGCGGCGCTGGCCGCTGGGCACAGGCAGCCAAACTCGCGGAATGCGTGGGTTGAGTTTCGAGAGAAGAACGGACGAATCATCAATACAGTATTTGCCGCTGAGAATAGTGGCGCCTTGTTCAATGGCTGGCTGCCGCCCGTTATCGAAGGCCGGGATACTGAAGTGCTCGAACTCTTCTTCGGGGTACTCGAAAGGGTTGATTCCATCACGCTCAATGGTTGCAAGAGCAGTGAAGCGGCCGCCCCACCCCTTCGGGATCTCGCCCAGCGGGGAGGCGATGCTGGGGTGATCCTCATGGCCGGGGAAGCGGAAGTTGACGAACCACTCGCGGTAGAGGGCGCGGGCCATGGACTCCAGAATCTTGATGCGCCGCTGGCTGTTCTCAATGAGCTCGTCGTAGGCCGACAGGATGCCCGCGATTCGCTCCTGGACGGGGAGTGGGGGGAGAGCAAATTTATAATCAAGAATTTGCTTCCCGCTGATGTGCGGAACATTAACGCCGGTCGTTATCGGCATTACATATGATTCAAAGCCCGGGCCACCGATGATGAAGCGGAGAAAGCGTTGGTCAAGATTCGGTGTATTGCTTCTTAGCCTGGCACACCGTTGGACAAGTAGTGCCTTTGGATCATCATGCCGGATATAAGCCCATTTCAAACCTGCCGGAACCCAGGGACGATCCATAGCAACGATGACATCACCAGGGTGAAGCTGATACTTCCCCAAGTTCGGCCATTCGGCCGATGACCACCGCTTGGAAATCTCCCAGAGTATGCAGCCTTGGCTGACATTTTCGCCCTTCACCAAAGGGATGTCGTCGGGGGTGTCGGAAAAATTCTCGCTCTTGAACGCAAATCCAGCGAGGAGTTCAACGCAATCGGCGAGTTTCACTTTCGGGAACGCCGCCATCCTCACGCCCCCAGAATCCCTGCCACATTCGTGGCAATGGTCCGCTCCAGTTCCCGGGCCTGGGTGTTCAGCACCTCCAGTTCCTCGTTCAGGGCCTCAAGCTGCTCCTTGAAATCTTCGTCACTGACCGCCTCGCCTGGGGCGACGCCCACATAGCGTCCGGGGTTCAGGGACCAGCCCTGGGCTTCAATCTCCTGGAGGGTGGCCACCTTGCAGAGGCCAAGGATGTCGGCGTAGGCGAGGTTCTTCCCGAAGACCTCCTTAAGCTTGGCCTCGGCCTCGGCCCCGCCGTGGGTGAGGTCCGGGGCTTCGCCCCGATAGAGGCGCACCAGGTTGGCGATGAAGCCGATCTGGGCGGCGGGCCAGTCCCGGTGGGCGCGGTCCACCTGCCGGTAGATGTGGCGGGCGTCAATGAAGAGCACCTGGTCGGCCCGCTTCGTCTTGGCCTTGCCCCGGTCCAGGAACCACAGGGTGACAGGCAGGGTTACGGTGTAGAACATGTTGGGACCGACCGCCACCATCACATCCACGGCCTTGGCCTCGATGAGCTTCTGGCGCAGTTCCTGCTCGGAGGACCGGGCATCAGAAGCGGAGTTGGCCATGACGAACCCGGCGCGGCCCGTGGCGTTCAGGCTGGAGAAGAACAGTTGAATCCAGATGTAATTGGCGTTGTCTGTGCGGGGCAGGCCGAAGGGGAAGCGGCGGCCAGGGCCGACCATATCCTTCAGCCGCTCCTTGTCCACGGCGTTCACATTGAAGGGGGGATTGGCGAGGACGAAGTCGAACTGGCCCGTGGCGGCGTGGGGGTCGTCGTAGTAGCTGTTAACATTGCCGCCGTGGCGGATGTCGCCCTCCAGGCCGTGAACCGCTAGGTTGAGGCGGCAGAGGCGGCCAGTCTCGTCGGTCTTCTCTACGCCGCAGATAGCCAGCTCGGCGGCGGGGTTTGCCCGGTGCTCGGCCACGAAGCGGGCGGACTGGACGAACATGCCCCCGGAGCCACAGGCGGGATCGAGGATGCGGCCATGGAAGGGTTCGATGACCTCCGTGAGAAGGCGGACGATGCTGCTGGGGGTGTAGAACTCCCCACCGCCCTGGCCTTCGCTCATGGCGAACTCGCCCAGGAAGTACTCGTAGATGCGGCCGAAGGCGTCGTAGTCCAGCGTGATGGGGATCTCCGACATCTTCTTCAACAACTGCTTCATCAAGCCGCTGGTGAACAGGTTGAAGGTTTTTGGCAAAACCCCCGCGAGCTGAGGGTTCTGCTTCTCGATGTCTCGCATGGCCCCGTTGACCTTGGCCCCGATGTCAGAGACCTCGGGCAGATTCAGCAGGTGCTCGAAGCGGGCCTCAGGGCTCAGGTACAGCACCCCGGCGGCGTGGTAGGCAGTGGGATCGTCCACCCGGCTGCCCCGCCTCGATGAGGACCCCTCCATCTCCAGTGTGGCCCGCAGGGCCGTAAAGCGGGCCTCGGCAAAGCGCAGGAAGATCAGGCCGAGGATGGGGCCGGAGTACTGCTGGGCCTTCAGGTCCGAGTTGGCGCGGAACTGGTCCGCCGCAAGCCAGAGGTTCCTCTCAAGCGTGGAGGTGGCGGCGTCTTTGTCGGAAGGGGCGATCCATTGCATGGGCGGTCTCTCTTTGGGGCTGTGGCAGAAAGGCGGGATAGATTAGATGTTGGTCAGGTTTATCTTCGTGTAAGTAATAGCAGATAAACAACCCTGGACTGGGCTGGATGGATTCGCGGCAGGCCACTCGGGACCGGGGGCCGGTGCGCCAGGGCAGGACGCGCCGCGTGGGCGTCCTCGGCACCGCTATGTGCTGGGGCTGGCCGAGCCATCCATGGGTGACCCTTGGGCATCCCGCCGGGCAACCCATGGGTTCCACCAAGTGCTCATTCGTGGCGATGGGGTGGCCTCCGGCTCCGGTCGGGTGGGGGTCACCAGGAACACCGGTTACCGATGGATTACCGATGGCCGCCTTTTAGGCCCCAGGACAGGGTGCCCCAAAACGAAGAAACCCACGCTGGGCGTGGGTTTCATGTTGGTAGTCCCAAGGGGAATCGAACCCCTGTTCCCGCCGTGAGAGGGCGGTGTACTAACCGCTATACGATGGGACCGTATTGCCTAGTGCGTACTGCTTTTTGAATGGTTGGGGAGGAAGGATTTGAACCCTCACCTGACGG
>CAIPAY010000142.1 GCA_903863195.1 uncultured Holophagaceae bacterium | reverse complement strand
GGGTCGGGGCTGAGTCCGCTCACCGCCCTGGCGTTCATGGTGTTCACGCTCATCTACACCCCCTGCCTCGGCACCATCGCCATGATCCGGCGGGAGGCCGGCAGCTGGGGCTGGGCCGCCTTTACCGTGGCCTACGGTCTGGTTCTCGGCTGGGGCATGGCCTGGATCACGGTCGTTGCCGGCCGCTGGCTGGGGTTCGCATGAGCTTCCAGTCCGTTGCCGCACTGGCGCTCTCCGCCGCCGCCGCCCTCTGGTTCCTCCGGGGCTTCCTCCGCGAGCTCCGCCCGGCGAAGGACTGCGCCTCCGCCTGTGGCACCTGCTCCAGCGGGTGTCCCTTTCAGATTCCGGCGCCGCCCAGCGACTGAGGATCAGTTCAAGGGCTTGAGGGTCAGGGGATCCCGCAGCGGGAGCCGGACCAGAGGCAGCTTGGCGACTTCGGCCAGGCGGACGGGATGGTCCGGAACACCGGGTTCGATTTCTGAGGCCTTGCCCACCGCCAGGATGACGAGGCGCTCCGGCACGAGCAGCTGCTTGGCCAGCCGCTGGACCTCCGTAGGGGTGATGGCCTGGACCTTCTCGCGGAAGTCCACCCACCAGTCTTCGCGGGCGCCAAGGAGGACCTCCTCCGTCAGCCGCCCGGCCACGGCCTGTCGGCTGCCCCACTGGCTGGGGAAGGCCTCAACTAGGTTGTCCTTGATGACCTGCAGCTCCTCCGCCGGAACGACTTCGTCCCGGAGCTTCTGCATCTCCACCATGGCCAGGCGCAGGGCGTAGGCCACGGAGCGGTTCTTGGTCTGCATGTTGCCGGTGAGATCACCCCGCCAGTGGGGGCCGGGGCCGAGGGCGGTGCGGACGCCGTAGGTGAGGCCCTCGTCCGAGCGGATCTTCTTCATGAGCCGGCTGGTGAAGCCCGAGGCGCCCAGCACTTGGTTCATGACCAGGGCGGCGTGCCAGTCGGGGTCGCTGCGACGTAGGCCCGGGAAGGCCCACTGCACCATGGCCTGGGGCGCGTCCTTGTCGCTGACGTAGATGCCGGGCTTGCGGATGAAGGCAGGCGCCGGGACGGCAGCGCTCGCCTGGGCCTGGGCACTGGCCTTCAGGGCGCCGATGCCCGCGTTCAGCTGGTCGAGGATCCCCTTGCGGTCCACCTGACCGGACACCGTCACCACCAGGTTCGCCGGGTGGAGGAGGCGTCCGTGGAAGGCCTTCAGGTCCTCGCGGGTGATGGACTCCAGGCTGGGGGCGGTGGTGTCCGCGCTGGCGAAGTGGCTGTCCCCGAAGAGCAGGTAGCTCATCTGGTAGGCGGCGATGGACGTCACCGCGTCATTGCGTCGACCCAGGGCCTGCCGCTGCTGACGCTTGGCCAGGTCCAGCCGATCCTGGGCGAAGGCCGGCTCCTGGAAGACCTGGAGCAGCAGGCTCAGGCCCTCATCCAGGTCCCGGTTCAGCACCTGGAGGGAGAGGCTGCCGGTGGTCTCGCCGCAGGCGCTGCTGAGGGTCGCGGCCAGGGTCTCCAGTTTGTCGTCGAGATGCGCGGAGTCCAGTCTCGCAGTGCCTCCGCGGGCGAGCTGGGCGCCGAAGAGCTGGGCCAGGCCCTCCTTGCCCTTGGGATCCAGATAGGCGCCGCCCCGCCAGGAGAGGGTGACGCGCACCAGGGGCGAGGACTCTTTCTCCGAGACCGAGAGCACGACGGGAATGCCGTTCTTCAGCTTGGCCTTGTGCTCCTTGGCGCGGGGCACCTGGAAGGCCAGGGGGGCGAAGGTGAGCTGCTCGGGGCGGCTGGGGATGGCCTGGGCGAAGGCGCAGGGGGCGCACAGGGCGAGGATGAGGGCGGTGCGGCTGAGCATCACATGCCCTCCAGCTTCTTCATGCGTTCGGGGCCCCGCTTGAGCGGGTCGTCCGCGGGGGCCTTGGCTTCCCGGCGGGTGGTGAGCAGCACGTTGCGACCCTCGCGGGGGAAGCAGGTCCGGGCCACCCGCTGCACCTCCTCGC
>CAIPAY010000141.1 GCA_903863195.1 uncultured Holophagaceae bacterium | reverse complement strand
GGCGGCCACGCCTACCACGCCACCATGCCCACCGATTCCCTGACCCGGGACTGCGCGGTCATGCAGGAGATGGAGGCCTACGGCTTCGAGAAGCTGCGGGCCGAGCAGGCGGATCTGGGCGCCAAGGCCCGTGTCCTGCTGGAGAGCTGCGGCCTGCCCAGCGTGGCCGCCGAGGGCTTCAAGGCCCCGGGCGTGGTGGTCAGCTACACCACCGATCCCGATGTCCAGAACGGGAAGAAGTTCCTCGCCGCGGGCCTCCAGGTGGCCGCCGGCGTGCCGCTCCAGTGCGACGAACCGGCGGCCTTCATGACCTTCCGCATCGGCCTCTTCGGCCTGGAGAAGCTGCACAACGTCGACCGCACCGTGGCCAGCCTGGCCACCGCCCTGACCGCGGTCGGCCTCCGCGAGGCGGTCTCGGCGCGCTGAGATCGCACCTGCCAGAGAGAATCGCCCGGCAGGAGCCGGGCGATTCTCTTTCGGCCAAAGCCTGGCAGTGCCTCACTCCGCCGCCTGATAGGCATCGTCGAGGACCTGGCTCAGGTGCCGGACTGTCACGCCCAGGCCGTTGCTCCGGGAGCCGTAGTCCAGGTGCATCATGCAGGCCGGACACTCCGTGACCAGCACCTGGGCGCCGGTCTTGGCCACGTTCCCCATCTTCCGGTCGAGGACGCCCTTGGCTTCCGTGTGGTGCCGGAAGGTGTAGCTGCCCGCCGCGCCGCAGCACCAGTCGGCTTCGGGCATCTCCTTGTAGGTCATGCCCGGGATCGCCTTGAGCAGCTTCCGGGGCTGCGCCGTGATCTTGGAGAAGCGGTTGGAGAGGTGGCAGGGGTCGTGGTAGGTGACCGTTCCGGCCAGGGCGCCCAGCGCTGCCCCCGTGTCCGCGGCCACCAGGAACTCGCTGAAGCTCCGCACCTTCTTCGCGAGGGCTTCGGCCTTCCCCGCGTAGTCGGGATCGTCCTTCAGCAGCTCCGCATACTCCTTCAGGAAGGAGCTGCAGCTCCCGCACTCGGAGACGATGGCATCGAAGGCCAGGGCCTCGGCCATGCGATCCACGTTCTTGCGGGCGATGTCCCGGGCGGCGTCCAGGTCCCCGTAGGAGTGGGCGGGACGGCCGCAGCAGGTGTTGTTCAGCACGGTCGTCTCGCAGCCGTTCCGAGCCAAGACGCGCAAGGTAGCGGCCACCACCTCCGGATACTGGAAGCTGAGGCCGCAGGAGA
The DNA here is from genome assembly GCA_903863195.1 of uncultured Holophagaceae bacterium. GTDB lineage: Bacteria > Acidobacteriota > Holophagae > Holophagales > Holophagaceae > Geothrix. The sequence continues at coordinate 70,618 of CAIPAY010000141.1, read as the reverse complement.
CAAAGTAGCCCACCCGGTGGAGGACCTTCTCGGGCTTCGGGACCTGGGCGTGCTCGCCGCGCAGGAAGGGGAGACCGTCCATGGGCGGGAGGATCTGGATGGCACTCTTCAGCTGCCTGCCCGCGGCGCCGCGGGTGACCTTCTGGGCCGCGGCGGCGAAGCCGTGGCGCTTGGCCCAGAGCGCCATGCGGCCGGCGCTCTCGAGCTTGCCGCTGTCCGAGAGGATCTTCCGGAAGAGCAGCTTCCGCCAGGCGGGCTGGCCGTGGCGCTTAAGGTAGGCGTGGCGCATGGCCGTGACGATCACGTCGGTCTTGATGCCGGGGAAACAATGAGCCGTACAGCCCCGGCAGAGGAGGCAGTCCTCCAGGGCATCGATCACCTCGGGGCCCAGCTCCATGCTGCCGAGGATGAGGCTGCGGGCGATGGACTGGCGGCCCCGGGCCAGGGAGTGCTCCTCCCCGCTGACGCGGAAGACCGGACAGCCCGCCTGGCAGAAGCCGCAGCGGTTGCACTGGGCGATGGTGTCGAAGAGGGGAAGCAGTTCAGGAGTCGCCATGGGTGCCTCGCGCTCACATTCCGCCCAGGAAACGCCCTGGGCTGCAGAGGTCCTGGGGGTCGAACTCGGCCTTGATGCGCCGCATGATGGCAAAGCTGGGGCCGGGCTTGCCCCAGGCTTCCACCCGGGCCTTGAACCGGGGCGGCGCCTGCAGCAGGACCAGGCTCCCGCCGATGCCCACGGCCTCTTCCCGGAGGGCCTCGGTGACGGCGGCCAGGCCCGCCTCGGTGAGGTCGTCCCCGGGCAGCAGGGCGGCGCACACGAGGCCGCTGCCCGCGTGGGCGGTGACGGTGGCGGCCAGGCCCTGGGCCGCGGCCCGGGTCCGCGCCGAGTCCAGCATGCCCGCGGTCCGGGCGATGGGCACGGCCAGCTGACAGACCACCCGCCGGGGATCGGGGGCCGCTCCACCCTGGACGTTGGTGATGGCGGTCCAGGCCCGGTCTGATTCGGCCTCCCGGAAGGTCCTGGCGTGGCCTCCCCGGCTGGCGACCATGGCCTCCAGGTCGCGCACCTGCCGGTCCACGGTGGACTGGCTGCCCGAGAACCCGGCTGCCAGGGCGAAGGTGCCGCGGGAGTCCAAGCCGAGGACGGGCTGCAGCAGGTCCGCGGCGGCGGGATCCAGCAGCTCCAGGGCCTCGGGCAGCAGGAAGGAGGCCTGCACCTCCGCCAGGACCGCCGCGGCCTCGGCGAAGCCCGTGAAGGCGCCCAGCACCGTGGCCCGGCACACGGGCATGGGCAGCAGCTTCACCGTGACCTCGGTGATGATGCCGAGGGTCCCGAAGCTCTGGATGAAGAGCTTGTTCATGTCGTAGCCGGAGACGTTCTTGATGACCCGGCCGCCGCAGTGGATGCGCGTGCCATCCGGCAGCACCACCCGCAGGCCGAGCACCCAGTCCCGGGCCGTGCCGTGGAGCAGGCGGCAGGGGCCGCTCTGGTTCGCGGCCACCAGCCCCCCCAGGGTCACCCGGTCCGCGTCCGGCGGATCGAGGGGCAGCCGCTCCTGCCGCTCGGCCACCAGGGCCTGGAGGCGGCCCAGGGGCATGCCAGCCTCCACGGTGATGCAGAGGTTGTCCGGATCGAACTCGACCACCCGATCCAGGCGCTCGAGGCTGACGACGACCTCCAGCCGCCGCGGCGGATTGCCCATGGCCATGGCGGTGCCGCCGCCCCAGGGCACCAGGGCGGCGCGGGCCTCGGCGCAGGCCGCGACGACCTCGGCGACCTCGTGCTGGGTGCCCGGACGCACCACCAGCGCGGGGACCATGCCATCGACGGCGTAGGCAGCTCCGTCCACCGTGAGGTTGCCGGCGCCCACCAGAGCCTCGAGACGCTCCCGAAGGGCCGCGAGGTCACTGGACATGGGACACCTCCTGAACGGCGGGGAAGATCTTCCCGGGATTGGCCAGATCCGCCGGGTCGAAGGCCCGCTTCACCTTCAGCTGGGCCTGGATGTCGTCGGCGCTGAGGATCAGGTGCATGGCGTCCATCTTCTCGAGGCCGACGCCATGCTCTCCGCTGATGGTGCCGCCCAGCTGCACGCAGAGCTCCAGGATCTCCATGCCCGCCTTCATGACCCGCGCCTTCTGCTCGGCATCCCGCCAGTCGAAGAGGATCAGCGGGTGGAGGTTGCCGTCGCCGGCGTGGAAGACGTTGGGGATCTTCAGGTCGTACTTCTCGCCCACCTCGGCGACCTTCTTCAGCACCAGCGGCAGGGTCGTGCGGGGCACGGTGCCATCGCAGACCAGGTAGCTCGGCGTGATGCGTGCCACGGCCCCGAAGGCGCCGCGCCGGCCCGCCCAGAGCAGGGCCCGCTCGGCCTCGTCCTTGGCGACCCGCACCTCCCGCGCGCCGTGCTCCATGCAGAGCCGCACGATGGCCTCGGTCTGCTCTTCCAGGTCATCCTTGAGGCCATCCACCTCGATGATCAGCACCGTGGCGCAGTCCAGCGGCAGGCCGCAGGCGAGGGACTTCTCCACGGCGTGGATCACCAGCTGGTCCATCATCTCGAGGGTCGCCGGCACCATACCCGCGGCCACGATGGCCGACACCGTCTCGCTGCCCTTCTCGATGCTGTCGTAGATGGCCAGCATGGTCTTCACGCCCTCGGCCAGGCGGACGATGCGGACCACCACCTCGGTGCACACGCCGAAGGTGCCCTCGCTGCCCACGAAGACGCCCGTGAGGTCGTAGCCCGGCGTGTCCGGCGCCATCCCGCCCAGTTCCACGATCTCACCGTCCGACAGCACCACGGTCATGCCCACCACGTGGTTGGTGGTGACGCCGTACTTGAAGCAGTGGGGTCCGCCGGAGTTCTCTGCCACGTTGCCGCCCAGGGTCGCGGCCTTCTGGCTGGCGGGATCCGGCAGATATTGGTAGCCCAGCGGCGCCAGGGCCTGGCCCAGCTCCAGGTTGAACATGCCCGGCTGGACCCGGGCCCGCAGGCTGCCCTTGTCCACTTCCAGCAGCCGGTTCATGCGGATCATCTCCAGCACCACGCCGCCCTTGAAGGGGATGGTGCCGCCGCTGAGGTTCGTGCCGCCGCCGCGGGGGACAGAGGGCACGCCGTGGGCGTGGCAGAGCTTCAGGACGCGGGACACCTCCTCCGTGGAGTGGACGAAGACCACCGCGTCGGGGCGGCGCTCCTCGAGGTAGGCATCGTACTGGTACAGCTGGAGGTGCACGTCGGAATCGACGACGTTGGCCTCTCCGACGACCCGACGAAGTTCCTGGACAAGGACCTTGTTTGACATGGTCTGCTCACGGTTGTTGGTGGTGGAAAAGGTGAGCCATCGTAGCAACAGGCACCTGGGATCCCTAGGATTCGCGCCGCCAAGAGTGGAACCTTGACCGAAATCACTACCCATATATTCGAAATGATGACGCCACAAGGATTAGGCTTCGAGCCCAGTGCAGGGATGGCCCCGTGATCCCATGGTCAGGGGCGCTCCGACGAGGTGCCCCTGCCCCGCTCCGCGCTTCCGGTATCCTCAAAACATGATCGGACGCCTGCGCGGAGAGCTCATCCAGAAACTGCCCAACCTCGCCCTCGTGGAGTGCGGCGGCGTGGGCTATGCGGCAGCCATCAGCCTGTCCACCTATGGCCTGCTCCCCGAGCCCGGCGCCCAGGTGATCCTGCACACGGAGCTGCTGGTGCGGGAGAACGACATCTCGCTGCTGGGCTTCGCCATCCCCCAGGAGCGGGAGCTCTACCGGCTGCTGGTCAAGGTGGACGGCGTGGGACCGAAGATGGCCCTAGCCTCGCTGGGATCCCTGTCCCTTGATGACCTGGTGCTCGCCATCCGGGGCCGCGATGTGCGGACCCTCACCCGCATTCCCGGCGTGGGCAAGAAGACCGCCGAGAAGATGTGCTTCGAGCTGTCCGAGAAGCTGGGCGGCCTCACGGGCCTGGATGGTCTCTCGGGCCTGGCCGCGGGGGATCCCTGGGAGGAGAGTCTGCGCTCGGCCCTCACCAACCTCGGCTTCCGGGAGGATGCGGTGCTGCCGATCGTCGCCGGTCTCCGCGCCTCGAAACCCCCCCTGGCGGAGGCCATCCGCCAGGCCCTGAAAGCCCTCCAGCGATGAGCATCCGGATCCTCTCCACCTCTCCCTTCACGGGGCCGTCCCTGGCTGCGCTCGGTGCGAGCTATCCCGAGCTGCTCGTCGCACCCTACCGGTCGGCGGCCTGGGAGGCGGTCCTGCCCGAGGCCGAGGCCCTGGCGGTCATCGTGTCGGAGCCCATCACCGTGGCGGACCTGGACCGGGCCCCGAGGCTGAAGGTCCTGGGCACCTGCTCCGTGGGCGTGAACCACCTGCCCCTGCAGGCCTGCGGGGCCCGGGGCATCGCCGTTGTGAGCACCCCCGGCGTGCTCACGGATGCCACCGCGGACCTGGCCCTGACGCTGCTCCTGGCCCTCACGCGCCGGGTGGCGGAGGGGGAGCGCATGGTGCGGACGGGCAGCTGGACCGGCTGGGCTCCGGATCAGCTGCTGGGCCCAGGGCTGCCCGGCAAGGTCTGCGGCATCCTCGGCAGCGGCCCCATCGGCCAGGCCTTTGCCCGGCGCATCCAGGCCCTGGGCATGCAGCCCCTCTTCTGGGATCGATCGGGCGCCGGTGGCGAGGTGGACTTCGGCACGGGCCGGGCGCCACGCCTGCCGCTCAACGAGCTGCTGCCCCGGAGCGCCTTCCTGTCGCTCCACTGCCCCCTCTCCGACCAGACCCGGGGCCTGCTGGATCGCGCCGCCCTGGTGCGCCTGCCCGCGGGCGCCTTCCTCATCAACACCGCCCGGGGCGGCATCCTGGACGAGAACGCCGCCATCGACCTGCTGGCCTCAGGCCACCTCGGCGGCGCGGGCATGGATGTCTACGAGGGCGAGCCGAACCTCAATCCCCGCTGGCTCCAGGCGCCCCGCACGGTCCTGCTGCCGCACCTCGGCTCCGGCACCGTGGAGACCCGGGACGCCATGGCGCGCCTGCTCTGCGAGGGCATTGCCCGCGCCCTGGGCGCCTGAAGCCGGACTCACGCACCAGAACTATTTCCACCGCTCCCAGGTGCTACCCTGGACTCCCTCACGAGGCATCCCATGGCACGCCCTTGGCTCAAGCTGCTCGACCCCGGACTGACGGCCCTCAAGAGCGCCGCCACGTCCTCTTTCGATGACCGCCTCGGCCTGGCCCGCGCCCTTAACGGCCGCGCCCGCCACGAGGAGGCCCGGGAGATCCTGGACCAGCTGCTGGCGGAGGATCGCTCCCACGCGGATGCCTGGTTCGAGCGCCTGCTCTGCTTCAACGACCATGATGGCGACGAAGAAGGACCAGAGCTGCTGGGTCAGCTGGAGTCCCTCCGCGATGAGCATCCCACCGAGGGAGGCCATCTCCGCAACCTGGGCTACCTCCGCCTGCTCCTTCAGGACCCCGAGGGTGCCGAGCACGCGCTTCGTCAGGCCCTGGCCCTCAACGGCCAGGACCCCAAGGCCCTCGAGCTGGCTGGGCTGGTGCAACTGCACCTCAACCAGCCGGCGGACGCCAAGGCCTGGCTGCTGAAAGCCCTCAGCCTCAGTCCCCGGGACCCCCGCACCCTGCGCCTCCTGGCCATCGCCATGGAACAGCTGGGCGATCTGGCTGGCGCCGAGGTCCAGCTGGTGGCCGCCCTGAGCGCCGAGGATGCCTACTACTGGGGCTGGCATGCCCTGGGCGAGCTGCTCCTCCACCGCGGCGAGCTGGCCGAAGGTCTGCGCTGCATCCAGCGGGCCCGCAGTCTGCACGTCACCGATCCGGCCAGCTATTTCATCCTGGCCGAGGTCTTCAGCGAGCAGGGTCACCTGGAGCTGGCGCAGGGACAGCTGCACACCCTCATGCTGCTGGCGCCTGCCGCGCCGGTGCTGGCCGAGGCCCAGGCCCTGCTGGGCGAGCTGAAGCGCGACATGGGCGACCGGGACGGCGCCGTGTCCTACTTTACACTGGCCGCCGAGACCGATCCCGATGCCTCGAACCCCTGGGCCGCGCTGGGCGACATGGCCCGCGAGGAGAGCCGCTGGGACGACGCCCTGCGCTGCTACCGCGAAGCCCTGGTGCGCGAGCCGGACGCGGCGGACATCCAGGTCCAGCTGGGGTATGTGCTGGTGGAACTGCATCAGGGTCCCGCCGCCGAGCAGGCCTTCCTGCAGGCCCTCGAGATGGATCCAGGCGAGTACAGCGCCTACCTGGGGCTGTCTGAAGTCTATCGCTTCGCCAACCGCCGCGAGGACCAGCTGAGCATGGTGGCTCAGGCCATGGTCCTGGCCCCGGAGGATGCGGACGTCTGGAACGCCCAGGGCGTCGCCCTGGAGGGCAGCAAGCAGTTGCAGGAAGCCACCGAGGCCTACGTGAGGGCCCTCACCATCGAGCCCCACCACCGCAAGGCCGCCAACAACCTCGGCTTCGTGCTCCAGAAGCGCATGGAGCACGGCGAACCGGAGCTGCGCCCCCGCGCGGTGGAGGCCTGGAAGCAGCGGCTCTTCATCTGCCGGGATGAAGGGCAGAGCCTCAAGATGGCCATGGAGCACCTGGCCCAGCTGGGCGTCGGGGAAGACAGCATCCGCGAGTGGCTCCGTCCCGAATTCATGGAAGCCGAGGCTTGACCTCACGGTCTTGCCCGTCTGGTCACGGTTTCGTCACCCGGTTGTTTCCAAGCGTTTCCAAACCGACCTCTGGCCGGTGTGGAAAAGCCTGCGGATTTGCCTGGTTGGAAGGTTCTAAACCTTGTCTAGATATGGATTTCCAGGTGTGAAATGGGCAAATTCGCCTGATTACAAATCATGTATTATCAATATTTAAATTGATACTGATCGCAGGATCTGACGATGTGTCCAGAAATCGGGTTTTCCACATTCTTCGCTTTCTTTCGCCTGGACGAGGCGAAAGCCCCTTAATCACCGTTCAATGGGGCGAAAACAGGCTCGTCAACCCTTTTTTGTTACACATAAGTATCAGACCAATGCCTCCGCTTCCCGGAGGTGCACGCTGACCAACCGGGAGCAGCCAGCCTCCTCCATGGTGACGCCGTAGAGTGTGTCGGCGGCGACCATGGTGGGCTTCTGGTGGGTGATGACGATGAACTGCGTGTCGGCTTTCATCTTCTGGACCATGGCGGCGAAGCGGCCGACGTTGGCTTCATCCAGGGGCGCGTCCACCTCGTCCAGCACGCAGAAGGGGCTGGGCTTGAAGTGGAAGATGGCGAAGAGCAGCGAGATGGCCGTCAGCGCCTTCTCCCCGCCACTCAGCAGGGTAAGGGCCTTGGCGGACTTGCCCGGGGGCTGGGCGGTGATCTCGATGCCGCACTCGAGCAGGTTCTTGGGATCTTCCAGGCTGAGGTGGGCGCTGCCTCCGCCAAAGGCCTCCCGGAAGACCTCCTGGAAGCGCAGGTTCACGTAGTCGAAGGCCTCCCGGAAGCGCTCCTCGCTGGTGACGTTGATCTCCTGGATGGTGGCCTCCAGGTTGCCGATGGCCTTGGTGACATCCGCGCGCTGCTCGTCCATGAACGCCAGCCGGGTCTCCGCCTCCTCCAGCTCCTGGATGGCCAGGGGGTTCACGCCGCCCAGCTCCATGCGCCGACCCTGCAGCTCGTTCAGGCGGGTCTGGTAGACCAGCTCGCCTTCCTCCCAGGCCTCCCGCTCGGCCTCGCTCAGGCCCGCGAGGAAGGCCGGGACCTCCAGCCCCAGCGCCAGCTCGACTTCCTTGGCCAGAGCCTCCTGGCTGCCCTGCACCTGGGCCCCGTGGAGCAGCACTTCCTGGTGCTGAGCCCGGGCGTTCTCCAGGGCCTCCTGCAGGTCGCGGGCGTTCCGCTCCTGCACGCGCAGGGTCTCCATGCCCAGCTCCAGCCGGGGCTGGGCTTCCTGGGCCTGGGCCTGGACGACCTCCCGCTCCTGGAGCAGGGTCTGGGAATCGCGCTCGAGCTCTGCCAGGCGGACGGTGCAGACCTCGGCCCGCTCGGCCTGCTCTGCGGACTCGGCCTCCAGCCGCAGGCGCTCGGCCTCCAGGTCGAAGCGGCCCCGCTGGGTGAGCTGCAGGTGGCGCTCGTGGCCGTCCCGCTCGGCCCAGGCAGCGTCCCGGCTGCGGGCAGCCTCCATGCGCTGGTCCCGGGACCCGTCCAGGCGGTGGCGCGCCTCGCGCACCGCGTCCTCCGCAGCCAGGATGGCGGCCTCCAGCGCGGCATCGCCAGCCTCCTCGGGATGTTCATCCAGCTCGCGCAGCAGGCCCTGGAGCCGCTTGATCTCGTTCTCGATCTGCTCCCACAGCGTGTCGGCGCGCTCGCTGGCGGCGCGGATCTCGGCCAGCTGGCCCTCGATGGAAGCCTGCTGGGCCTTCTGGCCCTCGACCCGCCGATGCAGGGTCCGCAGGTCCTCGTCGATCTCGAGGGAGCGTTCGCGGGCGGCCCGGGCCTCATCGCCCCCCAGCCCGCGCCGGGCCTCCAGGTCTTCCAGGCGGTCCAGCAGCGCCTCGCGGGTGCCCCTGGCCTCTTCCTGCTCGGCCCGCAGCTTCAAGGGCGAGGCGGCGGGGGCGGAGACGCCCAGCTGCAGGGGACCGAAGGGCAGGCGGATGAAGGCGGGTGAGACGAAGGCCAGGTCCGGATGGGCCTGGGCCAGGGCGGGCAGGTCTGCGTCCCCGCAGTGGAAGGCGCGGTCCAGCAGGGCGCCCAGGGGCCGTCCCGCACCGGACCAGCGCACCCGGTCGCGCAGGGCCTCGCAGCCCGCGGGCGCGGGGGGCGGCGGCAGGGTGGACTCCAGGGCCAGCAGCAGGTGCCCCGGGGCGGCTGAGGCGCACAGGGCCAGCGCGGCGTCGGCAGAGAGGGACTGCAGCCAGACCCCCAGCAGGCGCTCAAGATCCGGGCGCCGCTCTTCGTCCACCGCCAGCTGCTCCACCAGCGCCTCCGGCCGGAAGCCCTGCTCCTTGAGCCAGGTGAGGCCCTTCTGCAGCTCGGCGTCGCCGAAGCTCTTGGCCAGCAGGTCCGAGATCTGCCGCAGGCGCCGCTCAGCGGCGTCCAGCTCGGACTCGGCCCGGTGGTGGTCCTGGGCGAGGGTCCGCTGGGCTTCCTCCAGCGCCTCGGCCCGGCGGCGCTGGTCGAAGGCCGCCTCTTCCGCCTGCTCCAGCTGCCCCAGGAGCCCCTCGAGGCTCCGTCCCACCTGGGTGGCCTCGGCCTCCAGCCCCTCCAGGCGGGGCGCCCGGATGGACTCCTCGTGGTTGAGCGCGTCGAGGCGCCCCTCCAGCTGGGCAATCTGGCTCTGGAAGGCCAGCCGCTGCTTCTGGCGCGCCAGGGCCTCCTTCTGGTTCTCGGCCTTCTGCTCCCGGAGACCCTGCAGCTCCGCTTCCCGGTGGCGCAGCGCCCCCTGGGCCAGGGCCACGCCCTCTTCGGCCAGGGTCAGCTCTCCTTCCCGCCCGGCGAGCCGCTCCGCGGCATCCTTGAGCAGAGCCTCCAGGGCCGTGAAAGAGTCCCCGGACTCCGCGAGCCGGTCCACAAGGGCCTGGATCCGCTCCTGCAGGCGGCTCCGCTGCGCCTGGGCCTCGGTGCGCCGCTCCTCCTGGAAGCTCCGCTCCTGGTCGGCCAGCTGGAGGCGCTGGTCCAGGCCGAGGATGGCACTGGCGCGCCGGGCCTGGGCCTGCTGCTGCTCGTCCACGGAGAGGCGCAGGGTCTCGACCTCGGAGGCCTTCTCGGAGACCTGCGCGGTCAGCTCGGCCACCCGGCGCTCGGTCTGGTCCAGCTGGTCGAGGATGCGCTGCTTGGCCGCCTCCAGCTCCACCGCCTTGCCCGCAAGGAGGATGCGCTGGGTGGCCTTGATCTCCGTGTCCAGGTCCTTGGCCCGGCGGGCCCGGGAGGCCTGGCGGCGCAGAGAGTCCATCTGCTTGTTCAGCTCGTAGAGGATGTCGTCCAGACGCTGCAGGTTGGCCCGGGTCTCATCCAGGCGCTTCTCCGCTTCCGCGCGGCGCAGCTTGTAGCGCGTGATGCCAGCTGCCTCCTCCAGCAGGAGGCGGCGGTCCTTGGGCTTGCTGCTCAGGATGAGGTCGATCTGGCCCTGCTGGATGAAGCTGTAGGCGCGGGTACCCATGCCCGTGTCGAGCAGCAGGTCCTGGACATCCTTGAGCCGGGCCTCCCGGCTGTTGATGCGGTATTCGCTGCCCGTGTCGCGGTAGAGTCGGCGGGAGATGGTCACCTCCCGGGCCGCGCCGGGCAGGGCCGGATCGGGCATCTCCAGGACGAGCTTGACCTCGGCTAGGCCCATGGGCCGGCGCTGGGCGGTGCCGCTGAAGATCACGTCCGCCATCTCGGAACCCCGGAGCATCGAGGGCCGCTGTTCCCCCAGCACCCAGGCTAGGCTGTCCGAGATGTTCGACTTCCCGCAGCCGTTCGGCCCCACCACCGCCGTCATGCCCCCCGGGAAGCTGAGCTTCTGGGCATCGGCGAAGGACTTGAAGCCGTGGAGTTCGAGGGAGATCAGGCGCACGGGAGGGGCGCTCCGGAGAGGGTGGCTGGGAACATCTGCCCCCATCATTTCACACCTGAGAGGACTTCTGCCCGGGGGAGCCCAAGGGCCCCTTTGGAATCGACCGGAAGCCCGGTAGACTCGGGTGTTCCCAGGCCCGTCAGGAGATACCTGTGCAGCCGTACCCAGCCCCCCACACTGATCCTGTGCCCCCTGTCCGGGCGGAGGCTCATGGGTGTCGGACCGAGGCTGGCAGCGTCCCTACCCGGGACCGCCGGTGAAGTTCTCCCTGCTTGCCCCTCCCGATGCTTCTCTGCTCTGGCTGGAGGCTCACCGCGTGATGGCCGGCCCTTTCCGAGGGCCCGTCCAGGGGCTTCCCGACGAGGCCCAGCTGCTGCCGGCCCTGTCCGCCCTGCCCGCCGGCCCCACCAAGTGGGTGGTGGATGATCTCTGGACGCCCTCGCTGCTGCTGCGGGACCTCACGGAGCTCCCCAAAGGCGCCGAGGCTCAGGAGGCCTTCCTCCGCTGGCGCTTCACCCAGGCCCTGGCCCTGGACGCACCCCATTTCGTCCAGGCCCTGGAGGTGGAACCCGGCACCTGGCTGGCCGCGGGCATCCGGGAGGACTTCCGGGAGAGCATCCTGCAGCTGGGCTTCCGCCTGGACCGCACCCTGCACAGCCTCACGCCCCGCTGGCTCCACCTCTACAACCTGCTGGCCCCGTCGCTCACCCTGCCCGGCATGCTGCTGTCGCTGAGTCCCACGGAAGGCGGGCGCTATGCGGGAACCCTCGTCGCCTGGGGCCGGACCCTCTGCCTGCTGCGCCAGTGGTCTGAACCCCTGGACCCCGAAGGCTGGCTGGAGGAGCGCATCGCGCCCAGCGCCGCCTTCCTCCAGCGGGAGTCCCGCACGCCACAGCAGCTGCTGATCTGGGGCGCTACCGCCTGGCCTGAGAGCAGCCTGCCCATCCGCTACCTCGACGAGCGGTTCGCGCTCGGGGAGACGCGCTGATGGCCGTTCCTGTCCTCCCCCTCAATCTGGCCCCCAGGCCCAGCCTCTGGCGCCAGCGGCACAAGGCCCTCGGGTGGGCCGCCATTGGCCTCGGGAGCCTGCTCCTGCTCGGGAGCATCGGCTTTACCTGGCGAGCGTATTCCCAGGCTAGCCGCGCTGGTCGGGATGCGGTCAGCCTCACTGAAGAGGCCAAGCGCGCCTCCCGGCAGGAGCAGCAGCTCCAGAGCTCCCTCCAGGACATGGACGCGGGCAAGGAACAATCCCGCTGGAAGCTCGCTGAGAAGATCCTCCAGGAGCGCAGCCTGCCCTGGTCCCGCCTTACCGCCGAGTTGGAGCAGTGCATGGTGCCCGACATGCGGCTCAAGGGGATCCAGCGCGCCCGCAGCAACAACCAGCAGGTGCTCATGAAGCTCAAGGGCGAGGCCCGGACCCGCGAGGCGGAAGCCGCCTTCGTCGAGGCCCTGCGAGCCACGCCTGTCTTCGCCCAGGTGGTGCTGGAGCGCGAGTCCGAGCGCGCCGGCGGCGGCTGGGACTTCGAGCTCAGCCTGCCCGCCGCGCCCGTTCCGCCGCCCTTCCAGGTCAAGGTGATCAAGCCGGGCCTCACCGCTCCGCCCATGGCCAAGGCCAGCACGCGCCCCGTGGCCGTCGCCGCCCCCCTCCGTCCCACGCCGACGCCGGTGGCTCCAGTCGCAAAGCCGGCTCCTCCCGCTCCACCCCCCCCCAACGAGGACGAAGGCCCGGTTCGGCCCCGCCGCGTCCGAGTACGCCCCCCTGAACCGAGGATCCCGCAATGACCAGCCCCTTGCGCGCGAGCCGCCTACGCCTCGCCCTGGGCGCCCTGGGCGCGGTGCTCGGCCTGGGCGTGGCCCTGTTCCTCCTGCCAGACGCCTCCCAGCAGCTGAACCAGCAGCTGAAGGCCCGGCGCGCAGCCGAGCTCGCCCGGAACCAGCAGGTCCAGCAGCTCCAGGAACTGCAGCGCCTGGCGGACCGGATCCGGCGCGGCCGGGAGACCCTGGCCGACCTGGAGATCCGCCTGCCCCGCGGCTCGGCGGGAGAGCTTCAGTGGAGCCTCAGCAAGACCCTGCACCTGCTGGCCAAGAAGCATGGGCTGCGCCTGCAGAACGTGAAATACGGCCTGCCCAGCCGCGAGGGTGCCCGCGGCACCGACCTCGAGGCGGTGGAGGTCGAGTTCGTCGCCCTGGGCCTCTACGCCAACCACAAGGCCTTCATGCTTGAGCTCGAGGGCTCCGGTCTGCCCTTCGCGGTCCGCGACGGGCGCCTCGAAGAGAGTCCCGAGGGAGCCCGGCTCAACATCGTGCTCCGGGCCTTCCGGAAGGCGGGCGCCCCCGAGCGCGAGGAGGGCGAAGCATGAGCGCCGCCACCCCCGCCCACGGTACGGACCTTCAGGGCATGCTCCAGGAGCTCCGCTCCAACCGCAAGACCCAGCTGGCCCTCGCCGGCTTTGCCGTGGTCATCGGCTACTTCCTCTATACGGTCTTCGCCCCGGATGCGCCCAAGGGCCGCCGCCCCGGCGAAGCACGCGCCGCCGCCAACCTCGACTCCCGACAGCTGCAAGGGCTGCGGCGGCTGCCGGATCTCGCCGCCCTCGACAAGGCGGGCGAGCTGCCGCCGAAGCCCAAGATCCTGCGGGACCTCTTCGTGTTCGAGTCCCCGATTCCGCCGCCGACCAAGCCGCCACCACCACCACCGCCACCCCCGCCTCCGCCGACCGCTGCGGAGCTCGAGGCCCAGCGGCTGGCCCAGGCCAAGTCCGCGGAGTTTGCGGGACGCCCCCAAGACCTCCGGTACCTCGGGTTCTTCAAGGGCAGCCCCTCCGGTTCCGTGGGCGCATTCATGAAGGGCGAGGAGCCCGTCACCCTGACCCAGGGCGCCCTCCTCAGGGAACGCTGGAAGCTGGTCTCCATCCTCGACACCAAGGCCGAATTCCAGAACACCAAGTATCCGGACCTCCGCGTGGTCCTGGAGGTCCGCGAGGCCTCCGGCGGCACTGCCGTGACGAACCAATTCTGATCCGAAGGACGCCCCCGATGCCGACTCCCTCCTTCGCCCTGCTCCGCAAACCCCTGATGGTGGCCGCTATCCTGCTGCTGGCCCTAGGCTGCAGCCTGCACCGGGCCAACAAGGCCTTCGACGAGGGGCGCTACGACGAGGCCGTGGCCGAATACCGGTCCGCCCTCCGGAGCGATCCCACCAACACCAAGGCCCGGATCGGCATCAAGCGCGCGTCCCAGCGGGCCGCCGAGGCGCACCTGACCCTGGCCCGCCAGGCTGAGATGAAGGGCTACACCGACACGGTGCTCTCGGAGGTGCGGAAGGCCCTGGTGCTGGATCCCGACAACCAGATCGCCCAGGACTGGCTCATCAAGATGGAGCAGAAGCTTGCCCGGGAGAAGGCCGAGGCGGACTCCGCCGAAGACCTCGACCTGATGAAGGTCAAGGCGGATGCCACCAACGTCGTCCAGCTGAACCCCCGCTCCATCGACGGCATCGACCTGAACTTCAGCCGGCGCACCAGCCTCAAGGAGATCTTCGGCACCCTGAGCAAGGCCTCCGGCGTGAACATCATCGCCCACTCCTCTTTCCAGGATCAGACGATCTCCATCGACCTGCGCGGCCTGCCCTTCCAGCGGGTGCTGGACACGCTGATGCTCCAGAACGACCTGTTCTTCAAGGTGATAGACAAGAACACCATCATGGTCTTCAAGGCCACGCCCCAGAACCGGGAGCAGTACGAGAACCAGATCATCAAGACCTACTACCTCTCGCACGCGGACCCCAACGAGCTGCGGTCCACACTCACGACCATCAACCCCCAGCTGCGTGTCTTCACGGACAAGCGGATCAACGCGCTCATCGTCAAGGCCAAGCCCCTCGAGCTCGCCATCGTGGATCAGGTGATCCGCACCCTGGACAAGGCCAAGGCCGAGGTCATGGTCTACCTCGAGCTGATGGAAGTCACCGAGAACAGCCTCGAGCATGCGGGCCTGCTGCCCGTGGTCAATGCCTCCGACACCTCCGGCACCTACCGCCTGGGCGCCACCACCGTGAACAACACCTCGGGCATGAACACCAACTCCGGCTTCACCAAGATCCACACGGCGGACATCCGCGTACTGTTCCCGAATCTCGCCCTGGACTTCCTCAAGAGCAATGGCGATGCCCGGCTGGTGGCCAGTCCCAACGTGCGGGTGCTCTCCGGCGAGTCCGGCGAAGTGAACATCGGCGAGAAGATCTCCACCACCCAGAGCCAGCTCTCCCTGCCCACCACCGGCACCACCGCCACCACGGCCTCGGCGTCCTCCCTGCTCGGCGGCGTAGGTCAGACCTCCTTCTCCTACGAGGACGTCGGCGTGAAGATCAAGGTCAAGCCCCGCGTCCACAACAACGGCGAGATCACCCTGGAGCTCGACAGCGAGGTCACGACTCTCAAGTCCGGGTCCACCCCGGGCCGCCCCGACCTCGGCAAGCGCCAGATCAAGACCATGGCCCGCCTGCGGGACGGCGAGACCGCCATCTTCGGCGGCCTGCTCAAGGATGAAGAGCAGAAGGGCCTGCAGGGGATCTGGGGACTCACGGACATTCCCCTCATCGGCCGCCTGCTGGGCAACACCAACAACAGCAAGGCCAAGACGGACGTGATCCTCACCATCCGCGCGGTGCTGGTGCGCAAGCCGGTCCTGACCGAACAGGACATGGCCCCCTTCAATCCCGAGGATGCGGCCTCCAAGGCGGGGCCCTTCTCGCCCGAGCCTGTCAAGAAGGCGCCCGCCCCCAAGCCTGTCCCGCCGGTGGTCCCGCCCAAGCCGGTGGTGCCGACCGCCCCCGCCGTCAAGCCAGCCGCCCCGTCGGTCGCCCCTGGAGCCGAGGCCACCCCTGCATTACCGGCCACCCCGAACCCAGCAGACCAGCAGGCGCAGCCCATCCCGCCCCCGGTCCCCCCCTCGGACGCCATCCAGGACAAGAAGCCGGGAGTCCCGAGCGAAGCACCGCCCGCCCCCTCGGACCTGGTGATCTTCATGTCACCCGTGGCCTCGGAGATCAAGGCCGGGCAGAAGGCCCGCATCACCCTCACCGTCAGCGGCGGCCAGGGCCTCACCTCCGGCATTCTCGAGCTCCGCCTGCCCCCGGGCCTGCGGCTCCAGAGCGTCACCCCCGGCGAGTTCCTTTCGGGCGAGGGCGGCGGCCTCGAGCAGTTCCCCGGCAAGGACGGCCTCCTCAAGCTGGTCTTCCGGCGCAGCGCCACCGGCACCGACGCCGGGCCCTTCGCCACGCTGGAGCTCGAGGGCCTGACAGCCGGGAATGCGCCTGTCCTCATCCAGAGCGGGCAGTTCCTCATCGGCACCGGACCCATCTCCGGACGCTGGTCCAACGCGCTCGTGACGGTGCAGTGAAGCGCCAGGGCGGCTTCACCCTGCTGGAGCTGGTGGTCACCGCCACCGTACTCATGATCCTGGCGTCCGTGGTCGTGCCCCTCGCCCGCAACGGCTTCAAGCGCCAGCAGGAGCTGGAGCTTCGCCGGGCCCTCCGGGAGATGCGCCTCGCCATCGACGACTACAAGAAACAGGCGGAGATGCAGAAGATCAAGGCTCCACCCGCGGATGCCAACTTCTACCCGGAGAGCCTCGAGATCCTGGTGGAGGGCGTGCCCATGGCCGGTTCCCTGAGCCGCAAGATGCGCTTCCTCCGCCGCATTCCCGTGGATCCCTTCAGCGGCAAGCCGGAGTGGGGCATGCGCAACACCAACGACGACGTCACCAGCACCAGCTGGGGCGGGGGCCACGTCTACGATGTCTACACCCTGCACCAGGGCACCGGGATGAATGGCATCCCCTACCGAGAGTGGTAAGAAACGCTGTTGCCTCTCCGCGGTTCTCGCGCTAGTCTTGGAGTTCGGCACATCCGGAACCTTCGGGGCCCGGCACGATCTTTCACGCGGATATGGCGGAATTGGTAGACGCGCTAGTTTCAGGTACTAGTGTTCACAAGACGTGGGGGTTCGAGTCCCTCTATCCGCACCATTTTTCTCGGCTACGCCGCAAAAAATGGTGAAGAAGAAAAGATCAGAAGCAGGTTGATAACAGGCGCCTGGCCTCTTCCAGGTTCGACCCTTCCTTGGTACGGGACTGAGGATTTTCGCCGCAGGCGATATCTGGCAACGCGCAGCGTTGGCAGCGGGTGACGGGAGAACCCCCGAAAAGGAGCCACCATGGCCCTCAACGTAGACCAGAAGAAGATCATCATCGACGACTTCAAGCAGCACGAGTCGGACACGGGTTCGCCCGAGGTGCAGGTCGCCATCCTGACCAAGCGCATCAATGACCTGACCGAGCACTTCAAGATCCACAGCAAGGACTACCACAGCCGCCGCGGGCTCATGATCATGGTCGGCCAGCGCCGCCGTCTGCTCGACTACCTCAAGAAGAAGAGCAAGGAGCGCTACGCCACCCTCATCGAGCGCCTCGGCCTGCGCCGCTAGGCTCCTCCCGATCCCCAAAACGCCCGCAAATGCGGGCGTTTTTTCGTTATGTTCAAAGAATGGACCTGAAGCCCCTGCCCTGTCCCGAGCACCCGAATCCCTACACCGTTCTCGACCGGCGGTTTCTCTACGACTCACCCTGGATCCGCATCCGGGAGGACCAGTTCCAGCACCGCCGGGGCGCCGCCGGCCGCTATGCCGTCTGTGGCTTCGTGCGCACGGCCTGTGGCGTGCTTGCCCTCGACGAGCAGGATCGCGTCGTGCTCGTGGGCCAGTGGCGCTACCCGCTGGAGGCCTACTCCTGGGAGATCCCCGAGGGGGGCGGCGATGCCTCCGAGAGTCCCTTCGAGGCCATCACCCGGGAGCTCGCCGAAGAGGCGGGCATCACCGCCAAGATCTGGGAGCCCCTGGCCTTCTTCCACCCCAGCAACTCCTCCACCGAGGAGGAGGCGTTTCTGTTCCTCGCCACGGACCTCGGCCCCAGCGAGGGGCACCAGGCCGAGGATGATGAGGAACTGCTGCTGCACCGCGAGCCCTTCCAGGACTGCCTGCGCCGGGTGCTGTGCGGCGAGCTCACGGACAGCCTCACGGTCATGGCGCTGCTGGCCCTCCAGGCCCGGCGCAGCGGCGTGGACGCGCCGCTGGAGCCGGCCCTCGCCCAGCGTTTCTTCCAGCGCACCGAAGCCCATCCCTCCCGCGGCCGCGCCCGGTGGGCCGCCCTGGACGCGCCATGATCCTCAGCCTGCATCCGGACACTCCGCAGCTGCGCCACCTCGAGCGCATCGCGGACCTGCTGCGGCGGGACGGGGTCATCGCCTACCCCACCGACACCCTCTTCGGCCTGGGCTGCCTGGCCTCACGGAAGAAGGCCGTGGACCGTGTCCAGCAGCTGAAGGTCCGCGATCCCAAGAAGCCCATGTCGATGCTCTGCGCCGACATGGAGATGCTCTCCCGCTACGCGCGGCACCTGGAGACGCCCACCTTCCGCATCCTGAAGCAGCTGCTGCCCGGTCCCTACACGGTGCTGCTGCCCGCCAGCCGTGAGGTGCCGCGCTACCTGCAGAACAAGCAGGTGGTGGGGCTGCGCATCCCAGACAGCGCTTTCTGCCGGGCGCTGCTCACGCTGCTCGGGGAGCCCATCATCACCACCAGCGTGGTGCTGCCCGGCCAGACCGTGCTCAACACGGCCTGGGAGCTCGAGGAGGAGCTGGGCCACGCCCTGGATCTGGTGGTGGACTGCGGGCAGCCCGAGGGCGTGCCCAGCACCATCCTGGACCTGAGCGGCGAGGAGCCTGTGCTGGTGCGGCAGGGCGCGGGGCTCTGGCCCGTCTGATCACTTCGTTTCGGCAGGCGCCTTCGCCCGCTCGGCGGCCTTCAGGCGCAGCACCTGGCACTCCGGTTCGGTCAGCAGGCCATCGCGCTTGAGGCCTTCAATGCGGCGCAGCGCACCCTCCAGGTCGAAGGCCGGGACCGCGGCCGACGGAGGCACGGGCTTCGCCGCGCCGGTTGGGACTGCCCCCGCGACGGGCAGGGGCTTCGCCAGGGGGGCCAGGAGCCGGCCCAGGCTCTCGCACCACTGGGCGTACTGGATGGCGAGGCTGTCGGCGCCCAGGCCACGGAGCGTGGTGTGGAAGGCACCCAGCAGCTCCCCCGAGTCGGCGTCCACCAGCTTCAAGTCCAGGGACAGGAAGGACGGACCCGAGAACATGGCGTCGCCATCCTCCCCCACGACATCCACCACCCGGCCCACCAGGACGAGATCCCCCTCTGCGAGAGAGACAGGAAGCGTGCCCTTCAGGCCCTTCTGCAGGCCCCTGGCCAGCCCCGGCACCAGCGTGTCCTCGAGCCGCGCCAGCATGAGCTGATCCTTGGTGGCGCGCTTGCCCAGCAGCCAGGTCGCTGGCTCCCAGGCCTTGAGGCGGAGGGACCGGTGGCCAAGGGTGAGGCCCGTCTTGAGCCACTGGAACCCCAGGGCCTTCGAAGCCTGGAGCTCCGCGGCGGGACCGAACCAGGCCGCGTCGAGTCGGCCGTCATCCGGCAGGGGCGCCTGGGCGGAGAGGAAGGCTGGAACAGCCAGGAGGAGCGCAGCGGTTCGTCGCATGGGGACTCCGGGTGAGTGCAACTGCATGAAGAAAGTCCGTCTCAGTCCACCCGGTAGTGGCAGCCCCGGCTCTCGGGGTTCTGCAGGGCGGCCTTCAGGATGAGCTGGGCGCAGAGGATGCCGCTGCGCAGTTCCAGGAGCTCCCGGCTCAGGGGCGCCTCGTGGTAGAAGCGGTCGATGCGGTGGGCCAGGTACTGGATGTCGGCCTTGGCGCGGTGCAGGCGGGCACCCGTCCGGACAATCCCCGCATAGTTCCAGAGCGTGCTGCGGATGAGCCCCCAGTCCTGGTCGATCAGCAGCGGGTCGGTCTCCTCGCTGGCCTCCGGCATCTGCCACTGGGCCATGTCGCTGGCTTCGGGCAGGCTGGATTCGCCCAGCTCGGCCACGGCCGCCTCGGCCCCCCGCAGGCCCCAGACGAGGCCTTCCAGCAGGCTGGTGGAGGCCAGACGGTTCGCTCCGTGAAGGCCCGTGCAGGCCACCTCGCCCGCCGCGAAGAGCCCGGGCAGGCTGGTCCGTCCGTCCAGGTCCACCAGCACGCCCCCGCAGAAGTAATGGGCCGCGGGCACCACGGGGATGGGCTGGTGGAGCGGATCCATGCCCTCGGCCCGGCAGGCCGCCACCACGGTGGGGAAGTGGGACTCCAGGTCCAGCTTCGCCGCCACGGGCGCCAGGTCCAGGTAGACGCTGGCGTCGCCGCTGGCTGCCATCTCCTGGAAGATGGCCCGGCTGACCACATCCCGGGGCGCCAGCTCCAGGTGCTCCGGCGCGTACTTGGCCATGAAGCGCTCGCCCTTCCGGTTCACCAGCCAGGCCCCTTCACCACGCAGAGCCTCGGTGAGCAGGGTCCGCGGCTTGCCCGGTGCATACAGGGCCGTGGGGTGGAACTGGAGATACTCGCAGTTCACGATGCGGGCGCTGGCCCGGTAGGCCGCCGCCAGACCATCCCCGGTGGCGCCGGGCGGGTTGGTGGTGTGCAGGTAGAGGTAGCCCAGCCCGCCTGTGGCCAGCAGCGTCCGATGGGCCAGGGCACCCTCCACCTGGCCCGTGGCCGGGTCGTAGAGGAAGGCCCCATGCACCTGGATGGGATCGTAGACCCGTACGGGGCTCAGGCAGTGGTGGGGACTGGTGATGAGGTCCACGAGACAGAGGCGCTCCCGCACCCGGATGTTCGGGTGGCTGCGCACCGCCTGGCTCAGGGCCGTCTGGATCGCCAGCCCCGTGGCGTCCTTGGCGTGGTAGATGCGCTTGGCGCTGTGGGCGGCCTCGGCGATGGCATCCGGGGCATCGTCCCGCCCCAGGTCGAAGGGCACGCCCAACCGCTCCCAGAGGAAGCTCCGGCACAGCCGGGGACCCTCTTCCGCCAGCAGCCGCACAGCCTCATGCCGGCAGAGGCCCGCGCCCGCCGCTTCGATGTCCGCCGCGAGCAGGTCCGGGGAGTCCCCCTCTTCCGCCGGCGCCAGGCCGATGATCCCGCCCTGAGCCCAGGAGGTGTTGCTGCCGCCCAGGTCATCCTTGGCCACCAGCACCACGGAGGCGCCCAGGTCCGCAGCACGGAGGGCCGCCGAACAGCCGGCGATCCCCGCGCCCAGCACCAGCAGGTCTGCCGTCATCGTCATGCCAACTCCCAGGTGGGACGGTCCAGGGCCCACAGGGGCGCGAGGTCCGTATCATCGTCCATCCGTCGGCCCTGGTCCAGTCGCCGGGCCGTCAGATCCAGGGCCGTAGCGGCCCGGACCTCGCCCCAGGGCGTTGCGAAGCTGCCGCCGCGGGCCCGCAGCCGCTCCAGCGCCTCCTGCCAGAGGGCGAGCGCCCCTGCCAGGTTGTGCTGTTGCAGGTGGTGGTAGCCCCCGGCCAGCAGGATGAGCCCCTGCAGCTGCTCCCGAAGGTCTCCGCTGGCACGGTCCCAGAGGGGCTCCAGGGCATCGTGGCACTCGTGGAAGAGCCCGTGGTTGAAGAGGGACACACCACAAGCCAGGGGATACCGCTCGCCCAGGGGCAGCGATGTGAGCGCAGCCAGCTGCCAGCCGCAGCGCAGGCTCACCAGGGGCCCCCAGGCGCCCCAGGAGGCCCCGGGCAGCCAGCCCTCGGCCCCCGCGTCCGCCGTGTCCGGCCAGGCAGCCCGGTGGCGCTGCCAGGCCCCGGCCGGATCGTGCTGGCCCAGCGCCCCCAGCATCCGGGCGGCGAGGTTCAGCAGCAGCGGCTCCGGCAGGCCGCCCGGGTGCTCGCTACGCACCCGCGGGGCGGCCAGGACCGTGGGCCAGACCAGGTGCTCGCGGGCTCCGGGATCGGCCAGGGCCGCTTCGAGCCGGCTCCGGAGCACCTCCTGGACGGCCCGGGGCAGCAGCGGCTGGCGCTGCCAGAAGGGGGTGCGGTTGCAGGCGTCGCTCATGGCTCCACCAGCAGGCGCAGGGCGAAGCCACCCCGGTCATTCTCCGAGACCCCGGCCCACTGGCAGCCGGGGAGGCGGCCCTTGAGCACCTTGCGGGGATCGCCCTCCTGGTGCGTCAGCAGCCAGCGCGCCACCAGGCCCCGGTATTTCTTGGAGAAGTGGCTCACGGCGCGGCCGCTGGCGTCGAAGATCTCGACCGTGTGGCGGGGCCGGGTCCAGCCCCGGAGCAGGTCTGCGGAATCGCCCGGCAGCAGCTCCCACAGGGGGCCGGCAGGCAGCGCCTCTAGCCGCGTTGGCAGCGCCTGCCGCCAATGGGCCTTGAGGCCGTGGATGGCCGCGGGCTTCAGCTTGTAGGGCGGCACCAGCTCGTCACCGCGCACCAGGCCCCGGAGCAGGGACAGGATGTGCACCTGGGTCCAGGTCGCCGGAGGCAGGGTGGCCGCGTCCAGGGCCTGGAAGGCCACGCCGGTGTAGCGGGCCAGGGCCGGCAGGAGGGGCACAGCGCCGCAGAGGGCCAGGGCCTCGCTCCGGGCCTTGGCCAGGGCCAGCTCCTTGACCTCGAAGGCCTTCTTCAGGGCCTCGGGGGAGCCCGCCCGCGCCAGGGCCACCAGCCGCTCCCGCACCCAGCGCTGATCCTGGGTCTCCGTCAGCCGACCCACCACGCCCCCAGGAGCCTTGTCCTCTGAGGGGGCGAGCAGGATGAGCGGCAGGGCCTTCATCGGGAGGCCACCCAGGCCTCAAGGCTCACCAGCTGGAAGCCCGCGAACAGGTCCCGCAGCAGGTCGCCGTGGCCGCGCAGGCCCGCGCCGTGAGCGAAGCGGTGGCCGAAGCTGGCGCCGGGCAGGTCCGGCTGGCCCTCGTCCAGTTCCCAGGGATGCAGCAGCAGGGGCGTGCCCGCGTCCTCCAGGGCCAGGGTCTCCAGCGCCCGCCGCACTAGGCTGAAGGGCAGCACCCGCAGCCCCCACCCCCAGAGGGGGGAACGGGGCGGCCCGGACCACAGCACCGGGGGCGGCAGCTCCCAGAGGTCCTCGGCCAGCCGGTGGGGGCGGCGGGGCCACGCGGGATCGCCGATGACCGCCAGGGGCACCCGGCTGGAGTCGTAGCGGAAACCCAGGGCCGGCAGGTCCCGCCACCAGTCCGCGGCGGCGCCGCGGAGGCTCCACTCCGGGGCGCGGTAGCCGACCACGGCCGTGCCGGCCAAGTCTTCCAGGAGGGCCTTCCCCTCCCGCAGCGAGGCCTGCCAGGTGGCCCGGTCCTGCTCGAAGGCCCGGCGGTGGGTGAGCCCGTGCAGGCCGATGGCGTGGCCCTGCCCAACGATCCGGCGCAGCAGGTCCGGGTGGCGCCGGGCCTGGTCTGCCAGGCAGAACCAGGTGGCCTGGGCGCCCAGGTCCGCACAGAGCTCCAGGGCCTTCTCGGTGGCCAGGGGCAGGCGGCACTCGAAGCGGTCCAGAGCCTCGGGCTGGTCGTAGGGCGGGCAGCAGAGCTGGAACCAGTCCTCCCAGTCCAGGGAGAGGGGCAGCCGGCGAATGCTCAGGTGAAGTTCCGCTCGGAGAGGCTGATGAACTCCAGGGAGAAGTCATCCAACTCGGTCTGGAACTGCTTGAGCTGGCCCTGGAAGAAGTTGTAGGCCATGAGCGCGGGAATGGCCGCCGCCAGGCCCGCCGCCGTGGCCACCAGGGCCTCGGAGATGCCGGGAGCCACCGTCGCCAGGTTCGCGTTGCCCGTGGCCCCGATGCCGCGGAAGGCGTCGATGATGCCCCACACGGTGCCGAACAGACCGATGAAAGGACTGACAGCAGCCACCGTGGCCAAGCCCCCGAGGGAGCGCTCCAGGCGACCCATCTCCACCACGCTGGCCCGCTGGAGGGCACGCTCCACGGCCTCCATGCTGCGCAGCTGCGACTTGCCGTCCTGGCCCACCTGCCGCAGCTGGTAGGTCACCTCGCTGTAGCCCGCCACGAAGAGCCCCACCAGGGGGCTGAGCGCGAACTTCTCCACCTGCTGCTTGAACTCCCGCCAGTCCGTGGCGCGCTTGAAGGCGCCCCGGAACTGCTCGGACACGCTGCGGCAGCGCTGGTAGAGCAGCGCCTTGCGGATGATCACCACCCAGCTCAGGAGCGAGAAGGTGACCAGGATGACCATGACCACCTTGGCGACCGGACCCGCATGGAGCATGACTTCCAGGAGGTTGACCTCGTTGCCCGTGGGTGTCGCCAGAATCGCCATGCTGTCTCCGTGGCGCCATGATACCAACCCTGGAACGCGATACACTCGACAGGTTTGCACGGAGTCGTCATGCAGGTGCTGGTCATCGGTTCGGGATATGTGGGGCTGGTGGCCGCCGCGTGCTTCGCGGAGGCGGGTCACCGCATCCTCGGCGTGGACGTGGACGCGGCCAAGGTGGCCACCCTGGCCCGGGGCGAGTCGCCCATCTTCGAGCCCGGCCTCGACGAGCTGCTAAAGAAGCACCTGGCCTCGGGCAGCCTGAGCTTCACCACGGACCTCCGCGTCGGCATCGCCGACGCTGATGCCGCCTTCATCTGCGTGGGCACCCCCCAGAGCGAGGACGGCAGCGCCGACATGAAGTACGTGCTGGCAGTGGCGGGGCAGCTGGGCGACGCCATGGCCCTGCGCGCCAGGGACGCCAAGCCCCTCGTGGTGGTGGACAAGAGCACGGTTCCCGTGGGGACCGCCGCCCGGGTCCATGCCGAGATCGCCGCCCACACGGACCGCGCCTTCGAGGTGGTGAGCAACCCCGAGTTCCTGCGCGAGGGTTCGGCCCTTGGCGATTTCCTGGTGCCAGACCGCGTGGTGGTGGGCTGCCGCTCGGACCACGCCGAGGCCGTCATGAAGGGGCTCTACCAGTCCTTCCTGGACCGCAGCGGCGGCAAGTGGTTCCGCATGGATCCCCCCAGCGCCGAGCTCACAAAGTACGCCGCCAACGCCATGCTGGCCCTGCGCATCAGCTTCATCAACGAGATCGCCAACCTGGCGGAGTCCGTGGGCGCCGACGTGGACCACGTGAAGACCGCCATCGGCGCCGACCACCGCATCGGTCCCGCCTTCCTGAACCCCGGACCCGGCTTCGGCGGCTCCTGCTTCCCCAAGGACCTGCAGGCCCTTCTGAAGGTTGGCCGCGAGCAGGGCCACCCGCTCCTGACCCTCGCCGCCACGGTGGAAGCCAACCGCCACCAGAAGCAGGTGCTCCTGCGCAAGGTGAAGGCGCACTTCGGCGTGCAGTCCGGCGTGCCGGCCCCGCTGAAGGGCCGCCGCTTCGCCCTCTGGGGCCTGGCCTTCAAGGCGGACACCGATGACATCCGCGAGAGCATGGCCCTGGAGCTCATCGAAGGGCTCGTGAACCTGGGCGCCGAGGTGGTGGTGCACGACTTCGCCGCCATGGATGCCGTGAAGGCCCGCATCGGCGACAAGGTGCGCTACGCCGCCACGCCGCTGGAGGCCTGCGAGGGCGCCGACGCGCTGCTCATCGCCACCGAGTGGGCCGACTACCGCAAGGCGGACCTCGAAGCCGTGGGCAGGGCCCTCAAGGCCCGCCGCATCTTCGATGGCCGCAACCTCTTCCGCCCCGAAGCCATGGAGGCCGCGGGCTGGACCTACCAGTCCCTGGGCCGCCGGGCCGTGGAAGGCTCTTGAGCGACCTCAGCCCAGGCTTCGCAGTGCACTTTAATCATGCCGACACATCTTTTATGAACAAGGCATTCCAAGGTGGCCCGGGCCGGGATGGCAGCCAAGGCAGGAAATGCCAACTCCCAGGGCAACACACCCGCGCAAGGCCTGCTTAGAATGAAGCTCGACCTGCCTGGCGTCCTGTCGCCGGGTGATCCGCAACCCTGATTCCCGCCAGACGAACTCGGAGCGCACCATGGGCAACCTCGGAATGATGGAGATCCTGCTGATCGGCATCGCGCTGCTGATCTTCTTCGGCCCCTCCCGGCTGCCGGAGCTCGGCAAGAGCCTGGGCAAGGGCATCCAGGAATTCAAGAAGGCCAGCCGCGAGCTGACGGATGCAGTAAAGGAAGACGTCACCACGGACAAGGACAAGGAGAAGGACAAGGAACAGGACAAGAAGTAGGCCCCGGCCCTTCCGTCCCAGGCTCCTTCCCGGGGCCTCTCCCTTGCTGCACCCCGCACCCCGAGGACCATGGCACTTCCGGACACCCCGCCCGACAAGATGAGCTTCTGGGAACACCTCCAGGAACTGCGGGTCCGCATCGTGCGGTCCCTGCTCATCGTGGCAGTGGGCTTCGCCGTCACCTACGCCTTCCGGTTCAAGCTGTGGGCCCTGGCCCAGAAGCCCTTCCTCGAGGCCATGGCCCGGCAGACCGGCAAGCCCATCTCGGCCCTCGACCCCTTCGCCTTCACGGACCTCACCGAGCCCTTCTTCAGCATGATGCGGCTCTCGCTGTGGGCCGCTGCGCTGCTCGTCGCGCCGTTCCTGTTCTATCAGCTGTGGGCCTTCATCCGGCCCGGCCTGCTGCCGAAAGAGCGCCGGCTGGTCATCCCCTTCGTGGTCGTGACGTCGGGCTGCTTCCTCGGGGGCGCCGCCTTCGCCTACTACCAGGCCTTCAAGTTCCTGGGCGACATCCTCTTCCAGGAGGCGGCCTCCGCGGGGCTGCGGGCCAACCTGCACGTCTCGGACTACCTGGACCTGTTCATCTCCACCCTGCTCATCACCGGCATCATGTTCGAGCTGCCGGTGCTGTTCTTCTTCCTGGCCAAGTTCCGCATCGTGACCGCGCGGCTGATGCTGAAGTACTGGCGCCACGCCACCATGGCCATCCTGATCTTCAGCGCCTTCTTCACGCCCGGTGACGTGGTGGTGACCACCATCTTCTTCAGCGTGGTGCTGCTGGGCCTCTACTTCATCTCCATCCTCGTCGCCTGGGCCGCCGAGCCCAGACAGCCCAAGTAGGCCGAGCGAAACAGGCTGGAAGGACATGGAGGAGAGCGGATAACGCCCCCATCACTTCTGAATTCATCGATGGATGATCACTGTTGCGCGAGGACCAGAGCGGCCTATCCCCTTCATCCCCTTCATCCCTGTTTTCAAGGAAAAGCAAAGAAACAGGGATGCAGGGGATAAAGGGGATAACAGCAAAGGCTGGCCTGGGGCCATGCTTCCGGCAGGTCTATCTCCGCGTCCCTCCGCCCCTTCGTCCTTTCTCCGCGAGAGTGTTTTCTTTCCCGCTCCGATTCCACACGGACCTCAGAGCCCCTCGAGGTCATCCAGGCACTGCGCCACGGCGCGGTTGGGCTCGGGCGCCTTGGACAGAGCCTGTCGCTGCAGCGCACTGCTCATCAACTCCCGGAGCACCTCATCCATGCGCAGGGAGAACCCCTCGCCCTGCTCCAGCAGCCGGGCGCGGCCCTCGGCGACCATGGCCCGGGCGTTCATGCGCTGGTGGCCGTTGGCGCTGGTGGGCAGCGGAACCAGGAGGGCACCCCGCCCGGCGGCCTTGAGCTCTGCGCAGGTGCTGGCGCCGGCGCGGCTGAGCACCAGGCTGGCGGACTCCATGGCCTCTGCCATGCCCGCGATGAAGGGCACCAGTTCATGGCGCACGTGCCGGGAGCGGTCCCGAAGGCGCTCCATCTCCGCAGGCCCGACCTGGTGCAGGATCTCCCAGTCCGGCAGCGCCTCCAGCAGGGCCGGGGCAAGCTCCAGGAGCGCCTCGTTGAGGGAGCGCGCCCCGCCACTGCCGCCCAGCACCAGCAGCCGGAAGGGGGCGGAAAGGTCCCCAGCCGGATGGAAGGCTTGGAGGAAAGCATCCCGGACCGGGGTGCCCACCACCCGGCAGTCGGCCCCGGGCAGCAGGGGACGCACGGCCTCCATGCCGCACCACACCCGCCGCGCCTTGGGCGCCACCAGCTTCACCAGCGCGCCGGGCGCCGCGTTGCTCTCGTGCAGGAAGTAGGGGATGCCCAGGGCCCGGGCGGCCAGCAGAGCCGGGGCCGCGCCGTAGCCGCCGGTGCCGAGCACGGCCCAGGGCCGCTGCTGCCCCCACAGGGCCTTCAGGTGGCGGGTCGCCTTCCAGAGCTTCCAGGCGGAGCGCCCCACCCGCAGCGGGGAGCGCCCCACGATCCCCTCGACGTCCAGCAACAGGTGCGACCAGGCGCTGCCCGGCAGCTCCCGGGCCTCAATGCCCCGACAGGCCCCGACAAAGACGACCGGCCGCCCTGGCCACCGCACCCGGGCCCCTTCCGCCAGGGCGATGGCCGGAAAGAAGTGCCCCCCGGTCCCGCCCCCGGTGAGGACGAGCGCATCCTGGAAATTCGGCGGTGTCTCGCGCATGCTCCGTTCACCTTACCCGAGGGGGAGAAACCTACCCGAAGGCAAGGTTGCATTGGGGGGTTCAATCGCTGCAAAAACGAACCAGGGAAGCCCCTAGTCTGGTTAAACTCTACCTTGGGGTCGGCCATTCGCCGACCTGTCTTATGACGCATCAGGGAGCGCCCATGAAGATCCTCGTCGCCCTCAAACAGGTCCCCGACACCGAGAGCCGGATAAAGGTCGCAGCGGATGGTCGCTCGCTCGATCCCGCGGACGTGAAGTGGATCACCAGCCCCTACGATGAGTACGCGCTGGAAGAGGCCATCCGCATCAAGGAAGCCAAGGGCGCGGAAGTGGTGGCCCTCTCGGTCGGCACCGATGCCGCCAAGGACGTCCTCAAGAACGCCCTCGCGCTGGGTGCGGACACCGCCGTGCTGCTCAAGGGCGATGGCCAGGGCGATGCCTTCGCCGTGGCCCAGATGATCGCGGCCTACGTCAAGGACAAGGGCTTCGACCTCATCCTCTGCGGCAACAAGGGCCTCGGCGGCGACAACGCGGCCATGGGTCCCATGCTGGCGGAGCTGCTCGGCGTGGCCCAGGCCAATGTGGTCGTGAAGCTCGAGCTCGGTGAAGGCACCTTCACCGCCGAGCGCGAGACCGATGGCGGTTCCGAGCTCGTGGTCGGCGCGCTGCCCGCGGTGATCACCGCCCAGAAGGGCCTCAACGAGCCCCGCTACGCCAGCCTCAAGGGCATCATGGCCGCCAAGAAGAAGACCATCGAAGAGCTGGACGCGGCCCCGGCCGTGGCTGGCGCCCAAGTCAGCGCCCTGGCTCTGCCTCCAGAGCGTCCCGCCGGCCGCAAGCTGGAAGGCGAACCCGCCGCCCAGGCCCAGGCTCTGCTCCAGGCCCTCAAGGATGAAGCCAAGGTCTTCTAGCCTTCCCGACTTCCGACTCGAAAGGACGACTCCATGATTCTCGTATTCTGCGAACTGAAGGATGGCCAGCTCCGCAAGCCCAGCGCTGAGGCCCTGAGCGAAGGCCGCCGCCTGGCGGACGCCAGCGGCAAGCAGCTGGGCGCCCTCTTCGTCGGCGCCTCCAGCGCCGGCGCCGCCGACGCCGCCAAGTACGGCGCCGATGTGATCCTCACCGCCGAGGGCGGCACCCTGGCTTCCTACTCCAGTGACGCCTTCGCCCAAGTCGTGGCGGATGCCGTCAAGGCCAAGGGCGCCACCGTGCTGCTCGCCGCCGCCACCGCCGTGGGCAAGGACGTGGCGCCCCGCACCGCCGCCCGACTGGCTGCCGGCTACGCCTCCGACGTCACCGCCCTCTCCATCGTGGACGGCAAGCTCCAGGCCGTGCGCCCGGTCTACGCCGGCAAGGCTTTCGCCACCACCAGCTTCGCCAGCGCGGTCCAGGTGGCCACCACGCGTCCCAACGTCTTCCCCGCCGCCGAGAAGGCTGGCGCGGGTGCTGTGGAGGCCCTGGCGGCTCCTACCGGCGACTTCAAGTCCATGGTCAAGGAGATCCTGGCCAAGGCCGGCGGCAAGCTGGACCTGAGTGAAGCCAACGTCATCGTGAGCGGCGGGCGCGGCATGAAGGACGGTGCCAACTTCAAGCTCCTCGAAGACTTCGCCGACGCCATCGGCGGGGTGGTGGGCGCCTCCCGCGCGGCCGTGGACGCAGGCTGGGGCCTGCCCCACAGCATGCAGGTGGGCCAGACCGGCAAGGTCGTCAGCCCCACCCTCTACATCGCCTGCGGCATCAGCGGCGCCATCCAGCACATTGCCGGCATGAGCGGCTCGAAGTTCATCGTCGCCATCAACAAGGACCCCGAGGCCCCCATCTTCAAGCTGGCCAGCTACGGCATTGTTGGGGATCTGTTCGAGGTGGTTCCCGAACTCACCAAGGCCGCGAAGGCGATGGGGATTGGCACCAACTAGAATTTGTTCCCCGCTCCAAAAACGGGCCCGGCGGTTGCCGGGCCCGTTTTTTGGAGATTTGGAATGATCGGCTGTGGGCCTCGTCCTCCCGGAGCCTGTGTTATCCACCCAAGGATGGTCCGCGAGATCTGGTCCGGCACTCCGGGATGGTTGCAAACCCCGGGGCCTGGGCTTCCGTTTCTTTATGAATCGCACGCTCTTCACTATGAGTGCCTGGGCCCTGGCTCAACTTGGCCCCCCCAGGCTTTGCCTATCTCCAGAACGAGGCCCGGCGACTGCCTGGCCTCGTTCTGGAGCAGGGCTACACCCCGAACTGCCTCAGATGATGATCCAGATGCTTGTACATCAGGATGCCCCACTCGTGTCCCTGGAGCTGGCCGAAGAAGGGGTGGGTGAACTGGGCGGCACGCTCGGGGCCGCGCTGGACGAAACGGTCGATGAGGGTAGCCAGGCGGGTGCGCTCCGCCTCGAAGTCCCGGGCACCACGCACCACGTAGCTCGGATCGGTCGGCACCTTCCGCATGAAGGGCTGCTCGCCGAAGACCCGACCGCGGAGGAAGGGCGTGAGGAGCTTCCCGAGGAAGACCTGGCGCATGGGCCGGTCTCCGGTGCCCACCTCCAGGCCGATGGAACAGTGCAGCAGCATCTGCGCGGGCTCCATGGTGCCCCAGCGGCGCGGCGTGCCGGGCTCCAGGGTAGCCAGGCGCAGCGACAGCGCTTCCCGATCGGTCGGCGTGAAGAGTGAGTTCATGGGCTGGCTCCTGAAACGTGCGCCAGGCCAAGGTTACAGCGGCTCGAACCCTTCGTCGCGGAGGAACTCCCGGGCATCCTCGGGATCGCCGAAGCGCGCGACGACGGTATCGCCTTCGTTGGCGTCACCATCCAGCGCATCCAGGCTGTTGCGCTCCCGGATGATGCAGGAGCCGCCGATCTCATCCAGGGCGAACTGCACCAGCTCCCTTAGACAGCCGTGCTCATCCTGCCAAGCCTCGACATGTAGATCGGTTCCCATGGCCTCACCTCCGGACTTCATCCTGCAGAGGAGAAGTTAGGTCTTTTCGAAGAAGAGCACCACCATGCCGAACCCCACCCGGTCGCCCGGCTTCAGTTCGCGGGGCTCGCCCGGCAGGATCCGCTCGCCGCGTACGAAGGTGCCGTTGGCCACGCCGGGCTCCTCCAGCATGAAGTAGCGGCCATGTTCACAGAGGATGCGGGCGTGGCGGCGGGAGACGCTCAGGTTGTGGTCCTCTTCCGTCAAGTCGATGTCCGGATGCACCCCGGTGGTGGGGTCGAAGCGCCCGATGAGGGACCCGTGGGAGAGGATCGGGTGCGGCTTGCCACTGAGAACGGACACCAGGCTGGCCACAGGCCCGCCCACGGGGGCCTTGGCCGGACGGCTGGCATCCATGGCCTCGACACGTTCCCCTAGCTCCCGGTGGCGCTGGACGAGGCGCTGCATCATCTTCACAGAGACTTCCGGGTTCTGGCGGATCATGCGCAGGAACGTGCCGCGGTTGATGGCGATCAGGTCCGAGTCCTCCAGGGCCAGCGCCGTGTGCTGCCGCGACAGGGCCTCCAGGAGGCTGCCCTCGCCGAAAAAGTCCCCCTTGGACAGCTCCTCGGCCCACTCGCCCGTGGGCTCCTCCGAGACGTACAGCCGGACCCGGCCCGCGAGGATGACATACATCTGCTGGGCCATCTCCCCCTTGCGGAAGATGATCTCCCCCTCGCGGAAGCGCAGCTTGCTTTGTTCGATGAAGCTGGGTTCGGCCATCAGGGTCCCGGAGTTGGTCCTAGGTTACCCCAGGGGCAAGCCTGGAGGAACTTCGCCGTGCGGGCGTCACCCGAAGGTGCCGCCCAGCAGATCCTCTAGAATCCTGGCTTCGGCAGGGGAAAAGCCGTCCAGGTGCGGACAATCCAGATCCAGGACCGCAATCACCCGACCCCCAACCCTGACGGGAATCACCAGTTCGCTGCGGGTCGCCCCGTCGCAGGCGATGTGCCCCGGGAAGGCGTGGACATCGGGTATCAGCTGCGTGGCGCCGGTCCGGGCGCAGGCCCCGCAGACGCCCTTGTCGAAGGGGATGCGGAGGCAGCCCATGCCGCCCTGGTAGGGACCGACCGCCAGCAGGGACGGCTCCACTTGCCGATAGAACCCGCACCAGTTGGTCTGAACGAGGGTCTCCCACAGCAGGCAGGCGAGGGTGGCCTGGAGCGCCACCTCGTCGGTCTCACCCGCCACGGCAGCCCGGATCTGGGGCAGGGCCAGGTCGAGCCGCGCCACCCGATCGACCTCCGGGAGCAGGGTGCCCCGGGCCACCTTCGCGAGCAGGATGCCTTCGCTCATCACTACCTCCGTTGACTGCCTGGATTCGTCGTGACCTCGCCGGGGTTTGGTTGGACACTCTAAGCCATGTCCATTCTGCGCTACCTGGCCGCCCCGCTGGCACCCCTCTACGGGGCGGTGGTGCGTGCGCGGAACCGCAGCTTCGATGCCCATCCCGAGCGGGCGGAGCAAGTTCCCGTACCCGTGATCTCCGTGGGCAACCTCAGTGCGGGTGGCACGGGCAAGACACCCCTGACGCTGTTCCTCGCAAAGGGACTGGAAGCCGCGGGCTGGGCCAACGCGGTGCTGTCCCGGGGCTATGGCGGACGCCGGTCCGTGGATCCCATGAGCGTCGAGCCGGACTCGGATCCCCGCCAGACCGGGGATGAGCCCCTGCTCATGGCCCAGGCACTCGGAACCCACCGGGTGGTCGTGGGCCGGAAGCGCCACGCCGCGGCCCTGCGCGCCCTCTCCCAGCGGCCGGACCTGCGCTGCCTGCTGCTGGACGACGGCTTCCAGCACCGGGCGCTGCACCGCGACCTGGACCTGCTGGTGCTCGACGGCGTCCGCACCTGGGGAAACAGCCGGATGCTGCCCCTGGGCGACCTGCGTGAGCCGGTGGACAGCGTCCGGCGGGCGCATGCCCTCGTGGTGACCCGGGCGGGTCGGGTGCAGGACCGGGACCGCATCGAGGCCTGGTGGTCCCGCCATGGCTCTGACGGGCCGATCTTCTGGGTGGACTTCACCCTGGGCGCCCTTCGCCGCTGGGACACTGGGGAGTCCGTTCCCCTGCCGCTCCCGGACCAGGGTCCCGCCTTCGCCTGGTGCGGACTGGGCCACCCGGAGGCCTTCTATGCCGACCTGCTGCTGGCGGGTCAGCCCTGGTGCGGCTCCGAGAGCTTTCCCGACCACCGCGGGCCCTCGCCCGCCGAGTTGCAGCGGCTGCAGGTCCGGGCCCGCTCCGAGGGGGCTGGCTGGCTGGTCTGCACTCAGAAAGACGCCGTGAAACTGACCCCGGCACACGCCCGGATACTGGAGCTGCCACTCTATTTTGCAGATCAAAAAGTCATAAATGGAGAAGCTCTCCTGGCCTGGATTCTGGCCGTGCTCATCTGAACTTTCCTACGCGGGCTTGGAATAAAAGAGGCAGCCTTCCCCGGCAGCCCAAGGACCGTTATGCTTTCGTCCAGAACTCCCTCTCAAACCAATGCATCACAGGAGGAAACGATGTTCAGGCAGACCCTTTGCGGACTGCTCCTGGTGGCGGCCTCGGGCGCCCAGGCAGCCGACACGGTAAAGATCGCCCTCACCGGCCCCTTCAGCGGCGGCTCTGCGCCCATGGGCACCTCCGCGCGGGACGGCTCCAAGCTGGCCATCGCCGAGATCAATGCCGCAGGCGGCATCCAGGTGGGCAGCAAGAAGATGAAGATCGAGGTCATCGAGCGCGATGACGAGGCCAAGAACGAGCGCGGCGCCCTCATCGCCCAGGAGCTGGCCGCCATGAGCGACCTCTCCGGCGTCATCGGCACCGTGAACACCGGCGTCTGCCTCGCGGGCGACAAGCACCTGCAGGAGAAGGGCATCACCAAGATCATCTGCCCGGCTGCGGGTTCCGCCTCCATGACCCAGTGGAGCAAGGCCGGCGTGAAGGACAACTCCATCTTCCGCTTCGCGGCCTACGACGGCATCCAGGCGGCCATGGTGGTGGAAGAGGCCATCAACCGCAAGTTCACCAAGGTGGCCGTGGTCTTCGACTCCACGAACTATGGCGTCTCCGGCCGCGACGACATGCTGGAGCAGATCAAGAAACAGGGCAACAAGCTCGAGGTGGTGGCCCAGGAGAAGTTCAACATCGGCGACAAGGACATGACCGCGCAACTGCTGCGCGCCAAGTCTGCAGGAGCCCAGGCCATCCTCATCTGGGCCATCGGCCCCGAGCTGGCCGCCGTGTCCAACGGCGAGGCCAAGATCGGCATGAAGGCGCCCCTCATCGGCGGCTGGACGCTCTCCATGTCCAACTACATCGACAACGCGGGCAAGAACGGCAACGGCACCCTCATGCCCCAGACCTTCATCGAGGAGGCCATCACCCCCAAGGCCAAGAGCTTCATCGACGGCTACCACAAGGCCTACAAGGTGGACCGCATCCCCTCCGCCGTGGCCGCGGCCCAGGGCTATGACGCGCTCTACATCCTGGCCGCCGCCGTGAAGCAGGCCGGCAGCACCGACACCAAGAAGATCAAGGAAGCCCTGGAAGACCTGAAGGAGCCCGTGAAGGGCGTCATCGCCACCTGGAGCCACCCCTACACCAAGTGGGATCCCGCGGATGTCACCACCCACGAGGCCTTCCGCCGCGAGCAGGTGGTCATGGGCATGGTGAAGGATGGCCGCGTGGTCTTCGGCAACGATGCCGACCGCGCCCGCCTCATCAAGTCCGCCACCACGGTCACGCCCGCCAAGACCAGCAAGACCAAGAAGAAGTAGGCCTCACCGCCAACCCGGGGGGCTTCGGCCCCCCGGCCTTTTTCGCCCGTCACCCAGGCAGGCCCCCCATGAATGCACAGATCATTGGTCAGATGGCCGTCAGCGGCGCGCTGATGGGGCTGGTCTACGCCCTCATCGCCTACGGCTTCCAGCTCACCTTCGCCACCAGCAAGAGCATCAACTTCGGCCAGGGCGAGCTGGTGATGATCTCCGCCTTCTTCAGCCTCACCCTCACCAACCTGGGGTTCCCCTACTGGGCCATGGTGCCCGGCGGGCTGCTCTTCGGGGCGCTGATGGGCCTGGTGGTGGAGCGCGCCGGCGTGCGGCTGGCCCTGGAGCAGAAGAGCGAAGGCTGGATCCTGCTCAGCATCATCATCGGTCTGTTCTTCTTCTCGGCGGCCGAGAACATCTGGGGCCGGGACGACCGCCCCTTCCCCACGCCGATCTCCGCCGACCCCATCCACATCCTGGGCGTGGACGTCACCCGCCTGGAGCTCTCGGTCGCCGTGGGCGTGTTCGCCATCATGGGCCTGATCGAGCTCTTCAAGCGCCGCACCCTGCTGGGCAAGGCCTTCGAGGCCGTCTCGGCGGACCGCGACGCGGCCGAGCTCATGGGCATCTCCTCCACCCGCACCGTCATGCTCTCCTACGGCCTGTCCGGCTCGGTGGCGGCCCTGGCGGGCATCCTGGTCTCCCCCATCACCACCGTGGGTCCGACCATGGCCTCGGCCCTGATCCTGAAGGCCTTCTCCGTGGCCGTGGTCGCCGGGCTCGACTCGGGCTTCGGCGTGGTGCTGGTGGGCATGTTCCTGGGCGCCCTGGAGAGCCTCGCGAGCTTCTATCTGGGCAGCGGCTGGCGCGAGGCCCCCGGCCTCATCCTGCTGATCCTGGCCCTCGCCCTGCGCCCCAACGGCGTGTTCGGCAAAGCCACCATCAGGAAGGTGTGAGATGAAAAGAATTCTCCTCCTCCGCGGCGCCGAGCTCGTCGTCTTCGCCTTCCTCGCCACGATCCCGCTGCTGGTGGTGAATCCCTACGCCCTGGGCCTGCTCACGCTGCTGGCCATCTACGGCATCCTCCTCATTGGCCTGGACGTCACCGTGGGCTACCTCGGGCAGGTGAACCTCGCCCACGTGGCCTTCCTGGGCCTGGGCGCCTACGCCGCAGGCCTCGTGGTCACCAAGCTGGGCCTGGGCATGGTGCCCGCGCTGCTGGCCGCCACCCTGGTGGGCCTGGTGCTGGGTGGCCTGCTGGCCCTGCCCGCCCTGCGCCTGGAGGGCCCCCAGTTCGCCCTGGCCACCCTCAGCTTCGCCGCCCTCAGCACCACCGCCCTGAACGAGCTCGAAGCCCTCACGGGCGGCGCCCAGGGCCTCAGCCTGTCCCGGCCTCCCATCCTCGGCCACGCGCTGACACCGCCCCTCTTCTACTGGCTCTGCATGGTGCTGCTGGCCGTGGTCTGGATGCTCATGCGGAACCTGCTGGCCTCCCAGTGGGGCCGGGCCTTCGAGGCCCTGCGGGACAGCCCCATCGCCACCGACGCCATGGGTGTGGGCACCTACAAGCACAAGGTGGCGGCCTTCGCGCTGGGCTCCAGCCTCGGCGGCCTCGCCGGGGGCCTCTACGCCTTCAACTTCCAGTACCTCCAGCCCCAGAGTTTCACCTACGACCTGATGATCATCCTCCTCCTGGGCGTGGTCCTGGGTGGCCGCAAGAGCCTCTGGGGAGCCTTCGTGGGGGCCACCGTCATCGTGCTCCTGCCCAACCTGCTGTCGAACCGCCTGCTCTTCCAGATCTTCTCGGGCCTGGGCTTCGCTGGGGCCCTGGCCGCGGGCGTGCAGGGCCTAGTTAAGAAGACCACTCGTCCCTTCCAGGCCCTGGCCCCCGTGGTGGCCATGGGCCTCCTTGTGGTCGGCGGCCTTTTCGTGGAGAACACCGAGGACTGGCGCAAGGCCATCTTCGCGCTGATGCTCTTCTCCGTGGTGGTGGGTCTGCCCGAGGGCATCATGGGCTTCCTGGCCCTCTTCCTGGCCAAGCTCTTCCGGGTTCCCCACGCCCCGCTGCCGGAACCCGCAGACCTCGACACCCTGCTGCCGGTCCGCCCCGCGGACGGCTCGGCCCTGCTGGTCCTCGACGACCTCAAGCGCTACTTCGGCGGAGTGAAGGCCGTGGACGGCCTCACCATGACGGTTCGCGCCGGCACCATCCACGGGCTCATCGGGCCCAACGGCTCGGGCAAGAGCACCGTCGTCAACGTGATCTCCGGCCTCTACACACCGACCGCCGGAACCATGCAGCTGCGGGGCGTGCCCCTGCCCATCGGGAGCCTCTACAGCGTGGCCCAGGCCGGAGTGGCCCGCACCTTCCAGAACCTGCAGCTCTTCGGAGAGCTCACGGCCCTGGAGAATGTCCTGGTGGCCCTCAAGGGCGTCTACCGGAATCCCCTGCCCATGGTGCTGCTGGGCCTCGCCCGCCGCGAGGAGCGCGCCGCCCAGGCCCAGGCACTGGCCCTGCTGGAGCTCATCGGGCTCCGGGAGCAGGCCCTCGTCAAGGCCAAGGACCTCACCTACGGTGCCCAGCGCTTCCTCGAGATCGCCCGGGCCCTGGCCCGCAAGCCCGACCTGCTCATCCTGGACGAGCCCGCCGCCGGGCTGGCCCACCCGGACGTGCTCCAGCAGATCGAGTTCATCCAGCGCATCCACCAGCGCGGCATCACCATCATCCTGATCGAGCACCACATGGACGTGGTGAGCGAGCTCTGCGACACCGTGACGGTGCTGGACGGCGGCCGGATCATCGCCGAGGGCACCCCGGACGAGGTCAAGCGCCACCCGAAGGTGGTCGAAGCCTACCTGGGTCAGCCCCCGCAACCCGAGCTTCCCGGCGGCGCCGAGCCGCTGCCCGCGTGAAGGAGCGATCCATGCTGCAGGTCGAGGATCTCCATGCGGGCTACGGCGCCAGCGAAGTCCTGACGGGCACCACCCTGACCGTGAAGCAGGGCACCCTGGTGGCCCTCATAGGCGCCAACGGCGCCGGCAAGACCACGACCATGCGCGCCATCTCCGGCGGCCTCAAGCCCAGCCGGGGCAAGGTGCTCCTGGACGGCCAGGAGGTGCAGGGCCTGGACGCCTCCCGCATCGCACGGCTGGGCCTGGCCCACTCCCCGGAAGGCCGCAAGGTCTTCGGCCCCCTGTCCGTCGAGGACAACCTCCTGCTGGGCGCCTACAGCCGCCTGCCCCGCTTCTTCGGCTACCACGCCCAGGCCAAGGACGACCTGGACCGAGTCTACGACTTGTTCCCCCGCCTGCGGGACCGCACCCGCCAGTCCGCCGGCACCCTCTCCGGCGGCGAGCAGCAGATGCTGGCCATCGGCCGCGCCCTCATGGCCCGGCCCAAGGTCATGCTGCTGGATGAGCCGTCCATGGGCCTCGCGCCGGTCATCGTGCAGGAAGTCTTCCGCACCATCCGCCGCCTCAAGGAGGAGGGCATCACCCTCCTCCTGGTGGAGCAGTTCGCCAAGAGCGCCCTGGAAGTCGCGGACTACGCCTACGTCATGGAGCGCGGCCGCATCGCCGTCGAGGGCACCCCCGCCGAGCTGGGCCGCAACGAGCGCGTCCTCGCCGCCTACCTCGGCTGAGGGCCGACTCTGGCAGCGCCGTCCCACTTGCGCTAGGATGGACCCCTGCCGCGGGCGTAGTTCAGTGGTAGAACGTCAGCTTCCCAAGCTGAATGTCGTCGGTTCAATCCCGATCGCCCGCTCCACTACCGAACAGGCCCACCAGCGGTGGGCCTGTTCGGTAGTGGAGACAGGACTGATTTGGGATTGAACTCGCAGGAGGCGACGCTACCCCTTCCCCTGCGCCTTCATCTCGACCATGCGCTTGGCCTCGCGGCGGAGAAGCTCGGGGACGTTGCGATCCTTCATGAGCAGCTTCAGGTCGCTCTCGAAGAGCCGCTTGAAGTGGGTCAGGGCCACGGGGAGCGGCGTCCGGGGATTCATGACCAGCGCCTTGGTGATGGGGTATTTCTTCATCCACTCGCGGCTGTTGGAGATGATGCGGAGCACCTCCTCGTTGATGGTGCGCATCTGGGCGATGTGCGCGATCTCGCCTTCGGTGATGCGGCCGTTGCGCAGGACGTTCACCTGGATGAGCCGGTTCGCCTCGCGGATGAGGAGGGTGCGCTCTTCCTTGCCGCCCTTGATCGCCAGCATGATCTTCTGGTTGGTGCTCAGCTTCGCCACGCGCTGGGTGACGGTGAGGTTGATCTCCACGCCCTCGTGATCCACCGGTGGCCGCAGGGCCAGCAGCCGACGCTCGGCGGCCATTTCCTCGGTTTCCACCTCAGCTTCGGCCTCCTCGGGGGAGGGGGCCTTGGGCAGGGGCAGCTCCGACCAGGCGCGATCCAGGTGCCCCGCCTCCACCTCGTCGATGATCGCCAGACGGTCCTGCTTGACCTCCTCTGGGATGAGGCCCAGCACCTCGAAGCGGAACTCATTGATGCGCCGCTTGATGACGTACTCGCCTTCGGGATGCTCTTCCAGGAGGTCGAGGATGCGCGGCTGCTGCAGCCAGAGCACCTGGTTGTTCAGCACGATCTCCAGCACCGAGCCCGGCAGGCTGGGGATGGAAGCTTCGACGATGGCCGGGGTGATGGACGGGTTCAGGAGCACCGTCTCGAGGAGCGCTGCTTCCTTGCGGTGGCAGAGGACCAGCTGCAAAGGGGCCGGCGGATCGATGGCTTCGGCCAAAGCGCCCGCCAGCAGGGACTCCGGCATGGTCTCGAAGAAGGCCAGGGCCCGCTGCCGGTAGGGGGTCTCCTGCAGCCCGGCATGGGCCAGGGCCTGTAGCAGGTCCAGGGTGGGCAGTGGGAGGCTGCCCCCGACCAGGGCCATGACCATGGGTTCGGGCAGGGACCCCTGGAGGAAGCGCTGGACGATCGGATGCAGGGTCATGACTCGCCGCCTTCTTCGTCATCATCCGGCACCGCAGGCTCATCCGGCAGCTCCGGGGCGACGGGCCGCAGCCAGCGGCCCTCGGCGTCGAAGCGGCCCGTCCAGGCTTGGCCGACACTCTGGCCATGGGCGATGCGGCGGCCCGCCACCTCCACATTCACCACGCCCGCGTTGTCCAGCACCAGGCTGAAGGAGCCCTTCACGCGAAGGCGCCAGGGCTCCGAGACTTGCAGGGCCCGGGCCTGAGGCGCGCCGCCTTCGGGCTCGATGCGCGCGCCGCAGGCGTCCATGACCCGGAGGCTGACCAGGATGCCCTGCTCGTCGATGGGGGCCTCGGGCAGCATCTCTCCCAGCACGGGATAGGGTGCACTCGAAGGTGGCGGCGGCGGGGGCAGCGACAGCTTGGGCAGGGTTCCTAGGCGGCTGCTGGCGGCCTTGCGGCCCAGGCTGGGGCCGGGCACCACCAGCCACAGCACCACCAGCACTGACGCGCCGGTCAGGGCCCCCATCACCAGCCGCTCGAGCCGCTCCCGCCGGGGATCCGGAGGTTCCAGTTCCTGCACGCCCGGCACCACCTGGAAGGCCCCGGTGTGGGACTCCAGGTCCACCCCGAGGCGCTCGGCCAGTTGCCGGGCCAGCGGCCGGGCCCGGCCCGGCGGCAGCGAGGACCAGTCATCGCCCTCGATGGCGTCCAGGTGGCGCAGAGGTAGCTTGAGCTCCAGGGCCAGGGCTTCCCGGCTGAGGCCTCTCGCTTCGCGTGCCTGCTGCAGCAGGTGGCCGACCGTGGCCTCTTCCAGCATCAGGCCCATCCCACGGGCACGTCCTTCAGCATCCGGGCCAGCTGCTCGCGCCGTTCGCTGCGGTTGAGGCGGCGGTCATCCAGGCTGCCCCGGTGGGCCATGGTGTCCGCGAGGGTGTCCTGCAGGTCATCGGGCGTGATGAAGTCCCGGCCGGCCAGCCAGGCCTCCGCCTGGGCCAGGGCCAGCCAGTGCTTGGCGGCCCGGGTGGAGCAGAACCCGCCGCCGGCCCGGATCTGGCTCACCATCCGCTCGACATAGTCCAGCACGGCCTCGGCCACCCGCACCTGCCGGACGGCGGCCCGGGCCTGCCGCCAACCATCAAGATCCAGGACCGGCACGAGGGAATCCAGCAGCTCGGCGCCGGCCTCGCCCGTAAGGATGCGGCGCTCGGCCGCGCGGTCGGGATAGCCCAGGTGGATCGTGCAGGAGAAGCGGTCCAGCTGGCTCTCCGGCAGCGGAAAGGTGCCCGCGTGGTCCAGGGGGTTCTGGGTGGCGATGACGAAGAAGGGATCGGGCAGACGGTGGGTGCTGCGGTCCAGGGTGACCTGGCCCTCCACCATGGCCTCGAGCATGGCGCTCTGGGTCTTGGGGCCGATGCGGTTCAGCTCGTCCAGCAGCAGCACATGGCAGAACACGGGGCCCTGCTGGAACCGGAAGGTCTGCTCCTTGGCATCCCAGAGGTGCACGCCCAGCAGGTCCGATGGCAGCAGGTCATTGGTGCCCTGCACCCGCTGGAAGCTGCCGCCCAGGATGCGGGACAGGCCCTTGGCGAGGGTGGTCTTGCCCACGCCGGGCAGGTCCTCCAGCAGCACGTGGCCTCCGGCCAGCATGGCCGCGAAGGCCCGCCGGACCTGGGTCTCCTTGCCCACCACCACCGCCTGCAGCGCCGCCAGTCCGGCCCGGGCCGCCGGCCGCACCGGGTCCGGATCGCGCATCGGCGGGACGAGGATGGGCGGGAGCTGGGTCATGGCGCCTTTCGGGGAAGAGGACCTTCTCCATCTTCCAGAGAGATGCCATGGTCCCGCAAGCGCTGGGCCAGGGTGCGGACCGTCAGGCCCAGGG
The DNA here is from genome assembly GCA_903863195.1 of uncultured Holophagaceae bacterium. Classification (GTDB taxonomy): domain Bacteria; phylum Acidobacteriota; class Holophagae; order Holophagales; family Holophagaceae; genus Geothrix. The sequence continues at coordinate 29,266 of CAIPAY010000141.1, read as the reverse complement.
CCTCCGCCGCCCGGGGCAGGTCGCCTCGGGCCTCGTTCAGCTGGCGCTGCAGCAGCTGGCCCTCGGCGGACCGGGCCACGGCCTTCAGCATGGTCTCCAGGTCAGCTGGCTCCGGCCAGGGGAGGCAGAGCGGCGCGGCACCGCCGAGCCGAAGCTCAGGAAAGGCGCGGAGTGCGTGGCCATCGCTGGTGCGCAGCGTCTGCTCCACCAGGGCCTCCAGCTCGCGCACATTGCCGGGCCAGGGATGGTCCAGCAGCTGCTTCTCGGCGGAGCGCTCCAGCCAGAGGGCGGCCCTGCCCTCCCGGCGGCTGCCCCGTTCCAGCAGCAGCCGGGCGAGGGTCAGCAGGTCCTCCCGGCGCTCGCACAGGGGCGGCACCCGCAGCTCCAGGGAACCCAGCCGTCCCGCCAGCTCCGGCGGCAGGGAGCCCTCGGGATCGATGCCGCCCATCCAGGCGATCTGCTGTCCCGCCGGGCTGTCCATGGCACGGGCCAGGGCCCCCGTGGCCTCCGGAGAGAGGAAGTCCAGTCCGCCCAGGTAGAGGCTGCCGCTCCGCAGGAGGCTCAGCAGCTGCGGCTCGGGCCCCTCCGGTCCCAGGGTCGCGGCGGACAGGCTCCGGTAGGGCGCCTCGGGGTGACGCAGGACGTGGAGACGGCGCGCGCAGCGCTCCCGGCCCGCCCCGCGCTCGCCCCGAAACAGCAGCGGCAACTTGGTTCCGGCCGCCTGGGCCAGGGCCGCGTCCAGAGCCTGCATGGCGGGGCTGTGGGCCACCCAGAGCTCGGCAGGGTCCGGCGGCGGAGCCCCAACCAGGACATGGAGCCGATCCAGCAGCGCCAGGAACACGTCCAGATCGAAGGGCTTGGGCAGGAAGTCGTCGGCGCCCAGCCGCATGGCCTCCACGATGTCCCTGGGCTCGCCGAAGGCCGACATCAGCACCACCCGGAGACCGGGCTGCAGCCGGCGCGCACGACGGATGAGCTCGAGCCCGCTCATGCCCGGCAAGCGCAGGTCCGTGACCAGCACCTGGAAAGGCCGGGCCTGAAGCTCCCGCAGCGCCTCCTGGGGGTCGGCCACCGCCTGCACGGTCCAGACCGACCCTTCCAGCGCCTGCGCCAGCAGGCGGCGGAAACTGTCCTTGTCCTCGACCAGCAGCAGGTGCATGGCATAAAGCTATCAGCTATCGGCTGTCAGCTATCAGCTGTCGGCTGTCAGCTATCAGCTGTCGGCGGTCAGAGCTCGGCGGGCAGGCCGCCGCAGTCGGTGATGAAGCGCCGGGTCTGGGCCACGGCCTGGGCCTCGAAGAGGGCGGCGCCGGCCACCACCTGCAGGCCCGCCTCCCGGGCCCAGAGGGCGAAGGAGGTGTCCTCCTTGTAGATCCACTCCACGGCCCACCGGCAGGTGGCCCTGGCGGCCTCCAGGAACTCCGGAAAGGGCGCGGGGTCCTCCGGGGACATGCCGAGGCTGGTAGCCTGCACGAGGCCCACCGGACCGAAGGCGGCCACCTGCCCCGCGGTGGCGGGAGCCTGGCGGGAAACCTGCAGGACCGGCCGCCCCGCGGCCTCCAGCAGGGCCGTGCTGGTGCGGGCCACGCCGCCGGAGCCCAGGACGAGGACGGGTCCGGGCGCCAGCTGCGAGAGGGCCTTTCCGAAGGCCTCAGCGTCCGTGTTGGCGCCCTGCCAGGGCTCCCCGGGCGCGCGCCTCCAGAGGGTGTTCAGCGGCCCTTCCAGCCCCAGCGCCGCAGGCAGGGTGAGCTTCAGTGGCGCCGTGATGCTCAGGCCCAGCAGACCGAGAGCCTCCAAAGCCTCCACCGCCTCGCCCGCCTCGCCGCAGGGCAGGGGCAGGTAGAGCAGGTCCTTGAGCGCCCGCTGAAAGCGCGGGTTGTGGAAGGCGGGTCCCCGCGAGTGCAGGACCGGCTCTCCGATCACCCCGCAGAGGCCGTAGCCCGGGTGGAGCCGCGCGCAGCGCCACTCCCGCAGGAGGGAGAGGGGCAGCTGACCCGGCGCGGCGGGAGGGCCATCGTCCGGGGCCGCGAAGGTGAAGGCGCCGCCCCAGGCGGCCTGGAGAGCCCGGCTGGGCAGCCCCTTGGGACCCATCAGGAAGGCCGCCAGGACCAGACCGTGGTCCCGGGCCCAGGCCAGGGGCGCGCGGAGGCGGCCGCTGTCGCCAAGGCGGCCCGCCCAGCCCACCCACTTGTAGGCGTCCCCGTCCGGCAGGTCGCGCAGGCGCTCCTCCAGGTCGAAGACCCCGGGCGCCACATGGACTGACCGCAGCAGGCGGACATGGGTGCGGGCGGCCTGGATCTCCGGCGGGATGGGCAGCTCCCACTCCAGGTCCATCCAGGCGGGCCGCCCCCTGATGGCCTTGAAAAGTCGGGCCAGGCGGCCGGACTCGTCCTCGTCCGGCCAGCGCCCCCCCTCGGAGACCCTCCGGCAGGTGACCAGGCAGCGCCGCTTCAGCTCGTCCACCATGGCCTCGGGGTCCTCGTCCGGAAACAGGTCCAGGCGCAGCTCCGGCAGGGCGTCGTCACCCAGGCGCCGGGCACAGGCCCGCGCCGAGTCCCAGTCCGCATGGGTCAGGGTCACGAGGTGGAAGGGAAGGTGGCTCACGGCAGTCGATCCGGAAAAGGCCATCCTACCCTTCCCCGGGGCCGGTTGGCCCGTGAATCCCCTCCGGGCGAGCCAGGGCGGGCACTCCAAACCCTTGGCAGTGGAATGGTTTTTCAACTTCCAAAAGGGTGACCAGCCCATTCACGATGATTATATCTGCTATTAATTGAAGCAGCACCGATCCGGTGGTCAGACCACCGGGTTCTGCTCCCAAGGAGAGTGCCCTATGTCCCCCGCCTTGATGTTCTGGATCCAATTCGTGCTCGTGCTGGGCGCCATCCTGATCGGCATCCGCAAGGGCGGGGTCGCCCTGGGGCTCATCGGCGGCTGCGGTGTGGCGGTGCTGGTCTTCGGGTTCCGGGTGGCGCCGGGAACGCCCCCCATCGACGTGATGCTGATCATCCTGGCCGTGGTGACCGCCTCGGCGACCCTGCAGGTCTCGGGCGGCCTCGACTACCTGGTCCAGCTCACCGAACGCCTGCTCCGGGCCCACCCGAAGTACGTGACCATCCTCGCCCCGCTCTCCACCTTCTTTCTCACGGTCTGCGTCGGCACCGGCCACGCGGTCTATGCCCTGCTGCCGGTCATCTCCGATGTGGCCCTGAAGACCCGCATCCGGCCCGAGCGGCCCATGGCCATCTCCAGCGTCGCGTCCCAGATGGGCATCACGGCCAGCCCCGTGGCTGCAGCCGTCACCACCTTCCTGGCCATGGCCGCCAAGAACGGCCATCCCGTGGGCCTCTTCGACATCATCCGCATCACCCTGCCTGCGGGCATCGTCGGCGTGCTGGTGGCGGCGGCCTGGAGCTTCAACCGCGGCCTCGACCTCGACAAGGATCCCGAGTATCTCGAGCGCCTGAAGGACCCTGAGTTCGCCAAGGCCCTGGACGCCAACGTCACCACCCTGGACAAGGTCATCCCCACCTCGGCCAAGCTCGCCGTGGGCCTCTTCTTCGCGGGCGTGCTGGCCATCATCCTCGTCGCCATGAAGCCCGGCCTGCTGCCGCTGGTGAACGGCAAGCCCGTGCCCATGACCACCGTGGTGCAGATGGTCATGCTGGCCTTCGGCAGCTTCATCCTGTTCGCCACCAAGGTGAAGGCCCCCGAGATCGCCCGCTCCAGCGTCTTCATCGCGGGCATGATCGCCGTCGTCTCCATCTTCGGCATCGCCTGGATGAGCGAGACCTTCATCAAGGCCAACGAGAGCTACCTCATCGCCAACATCAAGACCATGGTGCAGATGGCCCCCTGGACCTTCGCCCTCGCCATGTTCGCCGTGTCCGCCTTCGTGAAGAGCCAGGCCGCCACGCTCACCATCATGCTGCCCTTCGGCTATGCGCTGGGCCTGCCCACGCCCCTGCTGCTGAGCCTGATCCCCGCCAGCTACGCCTACTTCTTCTTCGCCTTCTACCCCAGCGACCTGGCCGCCATCAACATGGACCGCACGGGCACCACGCGGATCGGCAAGTATCTCCTCAACCACAGCTTCATGATCCCCGGCCTCATCGGCGTCGGCACCTCCACCGTCGTCGCCTACGGCCTGTCGAAGCTCTTCGCCTGAGCCCTTGCACCGCACGAAAAAGCCCCGCTCATTGGCGGGGCTTTTTCGTGTTTGAGGAGCGACTACCAGAGGCCCAGGACCTTCCACCACAGGCCGCCGACGCCGACCCAGATGACGATGTTTACGACGCTGATCAGCAGCCCCATACGCCACCAGGTGCCCAGCTCCACATAGCCCGTGCCGAAGAGCACCGGCGCCGGGCCGGTCCCGTAGTGGGTCATGCCCGCGAAGAGGTTGCTGAAGAAGGCCAGCACCAGCGCGGCCAGGACCGGCGGGGCACCCGCGGCGATGGAGACGCCTAGGAAGGCCGCGTACATCGAAGCCACGTGCGCCGTGTTGCTGGCGAAGAAGTAGTGGCTGTAGAAGTAGACTAGGGCCAGCACCAGGAAGGCCACGATCCAGCCCTTGCCGGCCACCATGCCGCCCATGGACTTGCTGAACCAGGGCACCATGCCCAGCTTGTTGAGGAAGCTGGCCATCATCACCAGGGCCGCGAACCACACGAGGGTGTCCCAGGCGCCGGTCTCGTTCTTGATGTCGTCCCAGTTGAGGACGCCCGTCAGCAGCAGCACCGCGAGGCCCGCGAGCGCAGCGGTGGTGGCGTTGAGGTCCCCCAGCTGCTTGGCGAAGATCCACAGCACCAGCAGCATCACGAAGACGCCGAGCATCATCCACTCCTGGCGCTTGACAGGTCCCAGGTCACGGAGGTGGCCCTTGGCCATCTCCACGGCCTCGGGGGTCTCGGTGATCTCCGGGCGCAGCAGCTTGTAGGCCAGGTAGGGCACCACGACCAGGGCGATGAGCCCCGGCACCAGGGCCGCCAGGGCCCAGCCGCCCCAGGTGATGGTCACCTTGAGATCCCCCGCCAGCTTCTGGGCCAGGGGGTTCGCGGCCATGGCCGTGAGGAACATGGCGCTGGTGATGCAGTTCACCTGGTAGGCCGTGAGCGTCAGGAAGGTGCCCATCTTCTTCGCGCTGGCATCGCCCGGGTGGCTGCCGTAGGCCCGGGCCAGGGAGGCCATGATGGGCATGACGATGCCCCCGCCACGGGCGGTGTTGCTGGGAATGGCCGGCGCGAGCACCAGGTCCGTGGCCGCCAGGCCATAGCTGAGGCCCAGGGTCCGCCGACCCAGCAGCGCCATGAAGGAGTAGGCGATGCGGGCGCCAAGGCCGGTCTTGATGAAGCCCCGGGAGATGAAGAAGGCCAGCACGATGAGCCAGATGACCACGTCCATGAAGCCGCTCATGGAGTCCGTGATGCTGAGCGTGCCCGACAGCGCCGTCACGGCTATGCCGATCATGGCCACGGCGCCCATGGGCAGGGCCTTCATGATGATGCCAGCGATGGTGGTGACGAAGATGGCGAAGAGGTGGAGACCCTTCACCCAGTCGGCCTTGCGCTTGGCCTCGGCGTCCGCCTTGGCCTTCGCCTCCGCCTTGGCGTCGGCTTCGGCCTTTACCTTGGCGTCGGCCTCAGCCTTGGCCTTGGCCTCGGTCTCCACCTTGAGCCGGGCGTCCGCCTCGAGCTTCGCCTTTGCCGCCGCTTCGGCCTGGGCCTTTGTCGCAGGCTTGGTGGCAGTGGGCTTGGCGGGAACCGTAGCAACCGGCGCTGCGGCAGGCTTGGCCTCGGGCTTCGCAGCGGGCTTGGGGGCCGCCGGCGCCGCGGGCTTCCCGGCCGCCACCTGGCCGGCGAAGAGCTTCGCGTCGGGCACGGCCACCACGTTCGGCAGGCCGAAGTAGAGCACCAGCCCCAGGATCAGGGTGGCCAGGGTCGGCAGGGGGCGGGCCCCTTGCCAGCCCTGGAGGACACTGGCGACGGGCGTTTCGGGCACAGGGTTCGGGCTCATGGGGAGCCTCCAAAGGGTTTGATTTCGTGCGTAGTCTACTCGTCAGTCAGATATTGTGAAGAGGCATCTTGATGCCCTTTTTCGACCCATTCATCATCTTAAAAAAATAAATGGTTGGTTTTTCCTGAGGAGGTTCACCGTGCAGGATTTCAGGATCGCGGTCATTCCCGGCGACGGCATCGGCAAGGAGGTCGTGCCCGAAGGCATCCGGGTGCTGGAGGCCGCCGCCGCCAAGCACGGCCTGCGCTTCCACTGGGAGGAGTTCCCCTGGAGCTGCGAGCAGTATCTCGAGACCGGCCGCATGATGCCCGAGGACGGCCTAGACCAGATCCGCCACCACGATGCGATCTTCCTGGGCGCCGTCGGGTTCCCCGGGGTGCCGGACCACATCTCGCTCTGGGGCCTGCTCATCCCCATCCGCCGGGGCTTCCGCCAGTACGCCAACCTGCGCCCCGTGAAGCTCATGCCCGGCGTGCCCTGCCCCCTGGCGGGTCGGCAGGTGGGCGACATCGACTTCATCGTGGTGCGGGAGAACAACGAAGGCGAGTACTCCAGCATCGGCGGGCGCCTCTACGAAGGCACGGACCAGGAGATGGCCGTGCAGCAGAGCGTCTTCACCCGGCAGGGCGTGGACCGCATCCTGAAGGTGGCCTTCGACATCGCCCAGTCGCGCCCCAAGAAGCACCTGACCTCGGCCACCAAGTCCAACGGCATCGCCATCACGATGCCGTACTGGGACGAGCGCGTGAAGGCCATGTCCGCCGCCTATCCCGAGGTAAAGGTGGACCAGTTCCATGTGGACATCCTCACGGCCCACTTCGTGCGGAACCCCCACTGGTTCGACGTGGTGGTGGGCTCCAACCTCTTCGGGGACATCCTGTCGGACCTGGGCCCCGCCTGCACGGGCACCATCGCCATCGCGCCCAGCGCGAACCTGAATCCCGAGCGGGAGTATCCCTCCATGTTCGAACCCGTCCACGGCTCGGCGCCGGACATCTACGGCAAGGGCATCGCCAACCCCATCGGCCAGATCTGGGCCGGGGCCATGATGCTCGACCACCTCGGCTGTCCCGAGGCCGGGGCTTCGGTCATGGCCGCCATCGAGAAGGTGCTGGCCACGGGCCCGCGCACCCCGGACATGGGCGGCACCGCCAGCACCAAAGAGCTCGGCCAGGCCATCGCGGACGCGGTGTAATCATTTAAAAACCAAGGATCACCACCAAGACACCAAGGCACCAAGAACTGCAAAGCGGAGTATCTGCTGCTTTTCTTGGTGCCTTGGTGGCTAGATCTATTTTGGTTTTTCAAACATAGACGTCATCTGCTCAGGCCCGGCTCCGCCGCTTCTCCGCCTGCCAGGCGGCCTCCATCTCTTCCAGGGTGCGCTGGTCCCAGCCGCCGTGGGCGCGGGCGTCGTCCTCCACCGCCCGGAAGCGTCCCTTGAAGCGGACCATCTGGCGCCGGAGGGCGGCATCAGGGTCCACACCCTTCTTGCGCGCCCACTGCATCAGGCTGAAGAGCACATCGCCGAATTCCTCCTCCACCCGCACCGGATCGGATTCCGCCTGCAGCTCGGCCACCTCTTCCTTCACCTTGTCGAGGACCCCCTCCAGGTCCGGCCACTCGAAGCCCACCTTGGCGCAGCGGCGACCGATCTCCAGGGCTTCGTCCAGGGGGGATAGGGTGGCCGGGATGCCCTCCAGCAGCCGGGGTTCGGTTTCCGGGGTATGGCCCTTCTCCTCGCGCTTGATGGCCGCCCAGTTGGTGAGCACCTCCTCAGCCCCTTCGACCGCCACCTGGGCAAAGACGTGCGGGTGGCGCCGGATCAGCTTCTCCACCACGGTCCGCTCCACATCATGGAGATCCCATGCCCCGCGATCCTCGGCCAGCTGGGCATGGAAGGCGATCTGCAGGTAGAGGTCGCCCAGCTCCTCGCAAAGGTGGGCCTCGGTCACGCCTTCGCCCGGCCGGTGTTCGGCGAGCGCCTCGAGCACCTCCGCCGCCTCCTCCCGGAGGTAGCGGGCCAGGCTCTGGTGATCCTGCTTCAGGTCCCAGGGGCAGCCGCTCTCCGGGTTGCGGAGTGCGGCCATGACAGCGCGGAGGGTCGTGGGTTCCATCCTCCGAGGTTACTCAGACTTGAGGGTCCGCGGGGCCCGAGAACGGCGGGTCCAGAACGGTCGATCAGGCCACCTTCACCACATCCATCCGCTCGACACCCTGGACCTTCCGGGTGCGGGCCGCACCCCGGCCACCGACCAGCAGACGGCAATCCAGTGGGAGCCGGTCCTTGAGGTCCATGAGCATGCTCCGAACCGATTCCCCCGTGTTCTGGGCGGACAGGGTAACCACCACCACATCAACCCTCAGGATGCGGGCGGACCTGGCGATGTCGTTGATCGACGCGTCTGGCCCCAGCAGGTTGGTGCGCGCACCCTGGACGGCATAGGCCAGACCCGCCAGCAGCAGATCAAGGTTGCGGTTCTCCCCCGGCAGCGTGCAGAGCAGCACCCGGCCCTGGCCCGCCAGCGAGTGGTAATCCCGGCGCAGCCTGCGCAGGAGGCCCTCCAGCATCCGGACGACCAGCGCCTCGTGCTCGGGCCGAATCGAACCCTCGGCCCAGGCCAGGCTCACCCGGTCCAGCAGCGGAAAGACCAGCTGCTGCGTAAAATCCGCCCAGCCGAGCTGGCTCAGGCTCTCCACCATCAGGCAGCGCATGCCATCGAGGTCCTCGGCGAGCACGGCTGCGAAGAGCGCATCCACCCGAGGGTTCGCCCGGGGCAGGAGCATCCCCTTGATCGTGGCTTCATCTGCGGAGACCACCTTGCTGGCCCGATGCCCCCGGGCCATGGCCTCGGCCATGAGCCGGAGCCGGTAGAGGTCCGCCATCCGGTAGCGCCGGTGCCCCGAGGGCAGACGCAGCGGCACCGGGAAGCCGTAGCGGCGCTCCCAGACCCGGATCACGTCCACGGTCAGTCCGGTTTCCATGCAGACTTCCCCGATGCTCAGCAGCCGGGGCTTCATCATCAGAGGCGTCGATTCAAGGGGGGTCGCTCCCCCCAGGTCCAGCAAACTGGGCTTTGTCACGGTGGTGTCCCTCAAAAATTTGTCTAATGAAAAATTTAAGAGATTCCGACGAAAACAGAATGCCCAATAATCTGGACAAACCGATAAAAATCAGCTCACCAAGATCTGTTTTGAGTTTAATTAAGTTTTATTATTTTTAGCAAATATGACAAAAAATTATTTATTTAACTTTAATAAAAATTTCCCCACCTTGAATGTTGTCCAGGTCCAAACCCTGTCAAATCACGTCAAAGTCACTGGTTTATAATTTTAATATTTAAAACGACTTACCCGGAGCAGGGGCAATTTCCAGAAATTATAGTTAATGTCTCCTTTTTCTTGAATGTGGCCAACTGCATCGGCCGTTGCCTACACCTGTCGAGATCTCCCGACTTCCAAAATCCGTCCCTGGGGATCCGAGGCGCCCCCTCAGCTCACCTCCAGCACGGCCAGGCCATCCTGCTGCGTGGATCGGCCGACGACAGGAACGATGTCGCCCACGCGGAAGGGGCGCTGGCGGCGGCGCATGGCGTCCGGAAAAGCCACGGCTTCGCAGAGGCTGGTCTCGTCTTCGAAGGTGATGAACTGCATGCGCTCGCCCTTCTCCGTGGCCACTTCCTTGTCGGCCACCACGAGGGCCCAGAAGCGCAGGCGGCGACCGGGTTTCACCACATCGGCCGCCCGGTCCGGGCCGCCGCCCTTGCGGAAGCGGGCCAGGGCCGCGGGGTGCAGCTCCAGCGTGAGGGCCAGGGTCGCCATCTCCAGGTCGGCGCGCTCGAAGGGATCCGTGGGCCGCGGCCGCACGCCCGGCGGCACTCCGCCCAGGCGCGCCCACATGAGCCGCGTGCGGTCGCCGTCCGGCGCCCAGCGGTCGAAGGCCCCCGCGGCGCAGAGGGCCTCGGCGGTGGGCACCGAGAGCCGCACCCGGCCCAGCAGCTCGTCCAGGCTGGCGAAGGGGCCGCCGCGCTCCCGCTCCGTAAGCAGCGCCCGGACCTCCGGCGCGAGGGCGCCCTGCACCTGCATCAGCCCCACGCGCAGGGCCTGCTCGCCCTCGGCGGCGAAGGGCCACAGGGACGCATTGGCGTCGGGGCCGCGCACCACCAACCGGTGGCGGCGGGCGTCGCCCAGGTAGGCGATGGCAGGGTAGAAGCCGCCCTGGTTGGTGATGACCGCCGCGAAGAACACCGCCGGGTGGTGGGCCTTGATCCACGAGCTCTCGAAGCTGACCTGCGCGTAGCTGGCGGAGTGGGGCTTGCAGAAGGAGTAGCCCGTGAAGGTGCGGATCATGTCCCAGGCCTCGTCCACCACGGTCTGGCGCACGCCCCGCTCGGCGCAGCCGCGGCGGAAGCGGGCCTCGAAGGTGGGCAGCCGCACCTCGCAGCCGGGCTTGCCCAGCAGCTTGCGCAGCTGGTCCGCCTCGTGGTGGGTCCAGCCCGCCAGCTCCACGCAGACCTTGAGGACGTCCTCCTGGTAGATGAGCACGCCATGGCTGTCGGACAGCAGATGTCCAAAGACGGGATCACTGGGCTCCCAGGCCTCCTCGCCCCGGGAGCGCTTCACGTAGCGGTCCACCCAGCGGTAGGCGGCGGGGCGGATGAGGCTGGAGTGGATCACCAGGGTCTCGAAGTCCCCCTTCCCCACCCGCTGCTGGAGCTGGCGCGTGGCGGGGCTCTCCACGTAGAAGACGCCGATGCTGTCGCCCCGGGCCAGCAGGGCCTGGGTGGCGGGGTCGTTGCGCGAGTGGGTGCCGGGGTCCGCCGGCACGGCGCTGCCCAGCACCGCGTAGGCGTCCCGCAGCACGGCGAGGCTGCGGTTGCCCAGCAGGTCGATCTTCACCAGGCCGTAGTTCTCCACGCCGTCCTTGTCCCAGCTGGTGATGGACACGCCCTCCTTGGCCGGGGCGGGCTGGAAGGCCGCGTGCGCCCACAGGGGACCGGGCGTGACGAGGGTGCCGCCGGGATGCACGGAGAACTGGTGGAAGTGGCCCTTCAGCCCCGCGGCCTGGCGCAGGATGGCATCCCAGACGGGGTTCTCCGCGGCGCGGACCAGGCCGCCCTCCCAGCCGCGGACATAGCGGGCCAGCTGCTTCAATTCATTTTCGGGCCGCCCGTGGGCCTGGGCCACGGCCCGCAGGGCCCCCTTGGCCTTGAAGAACGCGTGGTTGGACACCATGGCAACGCGTTCGCGGCCATAGCGCTCGAAGACGGCCTGGATGACACGGTCCCGCTCGTCCCAGGCGAAGTCGATGTCCATGTCCGGCGGATCCTTCCGCTCCTTCGTGAGGAAGCGCTCGAACATCAGGTTCGTGGCCATGGGATCCACGTTGCTGAGCTGCAGCGCGTAGCTCACCAGGGAGGCCGCGCCGCTGCCCCGGCCGCAGATGCGGCTGGGGATGCCCTGGTGCTTCAGCGCCTGCACGATGTCCTGCACCAGCAGGAAGTACCGTGCGAACCCCTTGTACGAGATCAGGTCCAGCTCCTGCTCCAGGCGGGCGAGGATGTCCCCGCGCAGCACCGGGAAGCGCGCCGCCACGCCGGCCTGCACGCGCTCCCGCAGCAGGGCGTCCAAGTCCGTCTCATCCTGTCCCAGGGGCCGGGCCACCACCCACTCGCCCCAGGGGATGGCCCCGCCCGCCACGCGCTCGAGCAGGGCGGCGGTGGTCCGCGCCACGGCGGGCTCGGCGAAGGGGAAGCGGGCCTCCCAGTCGCGCCGGGGCACGGCGGCCTCGGCGGGCTCCCACAGGCACTCGGTGCGGACCAGGGTGGCCTGCTGCGCGATGGCGCGCTTGAGCCGGTGCATCTCCAGGCCCTCGGCCGTGCGGAAGCGCAGCACCTGGGGCGCGGCCACGGAGAGGCCCGCCGCCAGCGCGGCCCGGGCCTCCTGCGCCCGGCGGGGATGGCCCAGCAGCACCGCCTCGAAGCCCTCCCGCAGCAGCGCGTCGAGGCCCGCCCGGTCCTCCGCCAGCAGCACGCAGTCCCGGGGCGGCTCCGGCGCGCCCAGGCCCGGGATGGCCAGCTCCGGCCGCGCCTCGTGGGCCAGGGCCGTGAGCAGCCGGTTCAGGGCGCCGTGGCCCGCGGCCGAGCAGGGCAGCGCGCCGTAGTCGTGGCCCCGCCAGGTGAAGCGGCTGCCCAGGTGCAGGCGGAAGTCCGTCCAGGCCGGGTCCGGCGGCAGGCCCTCCAGCTCCCGGGCCTGGCGCATCCACGCCAGGGTCTCCCGCAGCTTGGGATAGCCCGCCGTGCCCTGGTCCCAGCAGACCAGGTCCCGGTAGCCCAGGCCCTGGGCCACCCGCAGCAGCTGCGCCGCCGGGTAGACCCCTTCTCCCACACTGAAATCGGAAATGCCGAGGGCGAACATGGCGGGCCAATCGGGGGGTGCTCGGAATCGCCGCTGGCGATTCCGAGAGGGAAAAGACAGCGCGGCTCTGCGTTGATTTTTGGTTGGGCGTTCAGGCGCCCCGATGACGGACGAGGTATTCGGCGGCGGCCGTCTGAAGAAGGGCGTTCAGCGAGAGCCCTTCGGCTTTGGCCCGGGTCTGAAGTTGCTTCAGCAGGGTTTCGGGTAGCCGGATGGCCTTCACCACCGTCGGAGCGGCGGGATCCCCCGCCCTTGGCCTTCCCCGCTGAATGCGGATGGGTATGCCCAGGGGTTCCTCCCCTCGGAACGCCCGTTCCGCCCAGGCGGCATCAACTTCCTGCCGGGCCCGGAGCTCTTCCAGCGGTTCGCCGGGACCGGAGGCCTTCTCAAACTCGGCCATGGACATGCGCTTGGTTTTCTTGGCGGTCATGGCGTTCTCCTGCGTTTGGGGTGCATCCAGTGCGCGGTGATGATCCGGAAGCCTTCAGGGAAGACGCGGGCGAAGACCACCCTGAGCGTCCGCTCCTCCACCGTTGCCTCCAAAAGCCAGCGATTCAGGCGCGTGGCGTCCGGAAACACCTGGGCATCCTCGGCCTGGAAAGCCGCCTCCGCCTGGGCTGCAGACACATCGTGACGCGCGATGTGGGGACGGTTCTCTTCATCCCAGTGAAAGATCATTCCCTCTCCAATAAATGTAGAACATTTATCTCCCCCGTCAACCTTCAACGCCCAGTCAGGACCTGGCCTCGTGGGCCGAAGGGGGCCCCCGCCCGGCCCACCCCGGCAGGACGGCCTGATCGGGGAAGCGGCGGCGGAGGCGGGCCAGGACGGGCTCCAGGCGGTCGAGGCGCTCCTGGAGGGGGGTCAGGAAGAGGCCCCGCTCCCGGCCCAGGCCCCAGGCCAGGCGCAGCTCCACCTCGCGCACCAGGAGGCGGCGGGTGGTGCCCTCGAGGAAGGCCCGCTGGATGCGGCGGGCCAGGGCCAGGGGCGGCTCCGCGAGGTCCTCCGGGGCGGCGCGCCAGGTGTGGGGCTCCCCGTCCACGTCCCACCACCGCAGCACCAGGCGGCGGGGGCTGCGGGGATCGGACCAGAGCCAGGTCAGGCAGCGGGCGGCGAGCCCCGCCTCCTCGGGCAGCCGGGGCGGCTGCAGCCGCCAGCCGTGGCGCACATGGCCCGGGCGCTCCGTGAGCAGGGGCAGGCGCGGCCGGTCTTCGCCCCGGACCCGGGCCCGCAGCTCCGGCGCCAGCTTGGGGTTCGTCAGCTCCACCAGCACCGGCAGGGGCACGGGCTGGAGGTCGCCGAAGCTGCGGAGGCCCAGCCGCTGGAAGCGCTCCTGCAGGCGCGGGGCCAGGTCCGGCAGGCGGCGCAGGGGGTGGGGCGCGAGGAAGACCGCCTCCCCGCCCTCCCCCACCCGCTCCAGGTGGTGCTCGGCCCGGGCGGCGAGCTGGGCGGCGGTGGCGCTCAGGGAGAGGCCGCCGTGGCTCTCCCAGCCGTGCCGCTGGGCCAGCTCCCGCCGGATGCGCTCGGCGGTGTCTGCCAGCGGCCCGAAGAGGCCCTGGGTGCCCTGGAGCTCCACCAGCGCCTCGCCCAGGCGCAGCAGCTGCCCCTGGGGGGTCCACTGCTGCAGGAAGTCCCCCAGGGAGACCTGGGCCTCCCACCAGACCTGGGGGGCCGGGTCCAGCACCCGCAGCCCCGGCACCGCCCGCAGCGCCCGGTCCAGGGGCAGACCCGGCGCCAGCCCCCCGGCCCGCGCCAGGCGGTTCACGAACCAGAGGCTGGGCGTGCGCGGCGTCTCCTGGTTCAGGAAGGCCAGGGGCCGGTCCCGCAGGGCCCCGTCCCGGCCACAGGCCAGCTGGAACGGCAGCTCAGGAACCCACATCGCCAGCACCAGGACCTCCGGAAGGGATCCAAGTATGGCGAATTTTTAGCGAAAAACAAGTCACGACCTTGGCCCTGGACGAAATGTTTCAGGCCTTGATGGCGAGTCTTTTATGGCAATGGATAGCCGTTTAACCGGTTGTCACTTAGGGAGTTGCTGCCTATTCCTCATCCACGGGCGGACGGCCGCTGAGCTTCCAGGACACGACTGCGATGGCCAGGAACACCGTGCCCAGGAAGAGGATGAAGCCCAGGAAGCCCCGGGCATCCCGGAGCGCAGCTGGATCCGTGATCCCCGCCAGATCGACTCGGCCCCGGTAGGCAAGGTAGTAGCAAAACAAGGCGACAATCGCCGTGAGCAGAGCCGAGATACGCGCTGGGATTTTCATGTTCATGGGATCAGTCTAGCGGCAAAGGTGTTGTCGCTATAACTTGAGCCCCTCCCCTCCGGCGGGTCGAGGGGGCAGGACAGGAGGAGGGCGTGGCTCTGGGCCCGAGCAGGCTCGAGCGAGGCCACGCCAGGGGTGGAGGCCTCTCTCGGTCCCACGGCCCCCGTCCCGCCCCGGGCGGACTGGGCCCCAGCGGGGTTCTGTCAGTGCACGGTGCGCCAGACCCGAGGTCTGGGGAAGCGCTGGGGAGCCGCGCCCTGGAAAGTGGAAAGGGACACGACCGAGCTGGAGCTTCCCTGCTGAAGTGGGCGATCCGGGTCATGCCTGTCACGGAGTTGCCGGCAAGGGCGTTGATGCCCTGGACATCGGTGTTGTTGAGGACGGTCCAGGTCTGGATGGCGGCCTGGCCATCCATCGTTTCTCACGGGCGGCCTCTTGCAGCGCTAACGGCCCCCGGCGTCCCCTGCAGGGCCAGACTCTGCAGTCTGCAGCCAGCACCGAATCTGCTCATACACTTCCGGACGGGTCAGCAGCTCCAGGTGGCCCATCCCCTGGCCGATCCAGGTCTGCTCCTCGGGGAAGGCCAGACAGCGCCGGGGATCCGGGTGCCGTCCGAGGGCGCTGTCCACGGATACGAGTCCGTCCCCCAACAGGCGGCCCTGCCAGGAGTCGGCGTCCTCTCCCGTGGCCCCAGCCACGGCGCAGCAGCGCACCCCTTCCGGCAGCGGGACAGGCCGGCGCCGATCCTCGCCCTCCGCATCGGGGTCCAGGCCCTGCCAGTCCTCCTCCAGGAGGTTGCCGTGCCGCAGGTCGGTGATGCCGGCACTGCGGACCTTCCCCAGCCGCGCCAAGGGGCCGGCGAAAGGGCTGGCCTCGAGGCCGCGCTCAAACCAGTGCCCCCACCGCTCCAGGGGTGAGCCGTGGTGGGGCGTGCCCAGGAAGATCAGGTGCCGGAGGGCAGTCGGCCAGGCCTGCCCGGCCGCCAGGGCCTGGTGGCAGGCGCTGCGGGCCACCAGCCCACCCATGCTGTGGGCGAGGAGGTCCAGGCGCTCCACGGGCTCCGGCCACTGGGCGAGCAGGGTCTCCAGCAGGTCGGCCAAGGCCTTCCCGTTGGTGGAGACGTGCAGGCCCGTGTTGTAGCGCAGGTAGAGGGTGGTGCAGCCCAGGTCCCGGGCTAGGGCGGCGCCGTGGTCCTGCCCACTCTGGCTCCACTGCCGATCATTCCGGCACAGCCCATGGATCAGGACCAGCAGGTGGGCGCCGGGCTGCGGGATCGCCGCCGTGAGGGCGGCCCTCTCCAGGACCAACGGTTGGCCTTGGTAGTGCAAGCTCATGGGTGTGGCCAGGGGATTGCCGGTGGCGGCCAGATGGTCCCCCAGCACACCGTTCAGCGCCGCCAGCAGGGCCTCCCGCTGGGGTGAGGGGTCTGCCCCCCCTTCCGGTGGCTCCAGGGGGGCCAAGGCGGCCTCCACTCCGAGACCCACGGTCCGGGTCAGGGCGCGGATGGTCCCGTAGACCAGCCCGCTGATGCCCCGGCCCCCGACCGCATGGCGGGCCTTGCCCTCCGTCAGCGGATGCCGGATGCCCTGGTGCATGGCCTCCACCAGGTCCGTCACGCCGACAGTCCCCTCCACCGCCAGCCGAGCCAGCCCACGCAGGTCCGAGGAAACAGCACGGAGGTAGGGGATCATCGTCGTCGATGATCCGCTGGTTCCTCCAGGGAACGAAGCCCTTTTGGGTTCCGACCCGAGGTTGATCGGCAGGCCTGGCCATGCAGAAGGGAGCCTGATCCCTCCTCCCCCGCAAACCGCTGCGCGGTTTGTGCAGTAACGGCGGAAGGTCCGGGCCTGAACCTTGCGCTACATCTGAAACCGGTGCGTGCACTCCACCCAGCTCTCGGACCCGTCCCGGTATTTCTCGCGCTTCCAGATGGGGACGCGCTGCTTGATCTCGTCCATGATCCAGGCGGAGGCCTGGTAGCTCTCGGCGCGGTGGGCGCTGCTGGTGGCGACGATGACGGCGGCCTCGGTAAGGGGCACGACGCCGATGCGATGGTGGATGGCGCAGCGGGTCAGGCCGTAGCGCTCGATGGCCTGCTCCCGCAGGAGGCCCAGCTCCTTCTCAGCCATGGGGACGTAGGCCTCGTAGGCCAACTCCCGCACGGGACGACCTTCGTGGTGATCCCGGGCCCGACCTTCGAAGAGGACCAGGGCACCCGCGTGGGGATCTTCCATGACACTTCGTAAAGCCATCCCGTCGAGAGGCGCTTCCTGAACCGCTATCCAGGGAATCATGCGTGTCTCCGCTGCAGCCCCAACCATACACTGAACCGCTTGCAGAGGTCCGTCATGTCCAGCCCCCACATCGATCCCACCGCCGTCTTGGCGAGCCTGGGCCGCCACATGCTGATGGACGGCTTCCACCTGGTCATGGACCTCGACAAGTCCCACGGCTCCTGGATCGTGGATGCCCGCGACGGCCGTAAATACCTCGATTTCTACACCTTCTTCGCCACCGCGCCCCTGGGGCACAACCACCCGCGCCTGCGGGAGGCCGCCTTCATCCAGCGCCTGGGCGAGATCGCGGTCCACAAGCCCGCCAACTCCGACATCTACACCACGGCCTATGCGGAGTGGGTGGAGGCCTTCGGCACCCACGCGGCGCCGGCCACCCTGCCCCACCTGTTCTGGATCGACGGCGGGGCCCTGGCCGTGGAGAACGCCCTGAAGGCCGCCTTCGACTGGAAGGTCCGGAAGAACCTGGCCGCGGGCAAGGGCGAGAAGGGCTCGCAGGTGATCCACTTCCGCGAGGCCTTCCACGGCCGCTCCGGCTACACCCTGAGCCTCACGAACACGGCGGATCCCCGGAAGCACCAGTACTTCCCCAAGTTCCCCTGGCCCCGCGTGCCGAACCCCAAGCTGACCTTCCCCGTGGACCTCGCCAGGGTCGAAATCGCCGAGGCTGCGTCCATCGCCGCCATCGAAGCCGCCGTGGCGCAGAACCCCGATGACATCGCCTGCCTCATCGTCGAGCCCATCCAGGGCGAGGGCGGCGACAACCACTTCCGCGCCGAGTTCCTGCAGCAGCTGCGCGTGCTGGCAGACCGTCACGAGTTCCTGCTGATCTTCGACGAAGTGCAAACCGGCTTCGGCGCCACGGGCAAGTGGTGGGCGCACCAGTGGTTCGACGTGCAGCCCGACATCCTCGCCTTCGGCAAGAAGTCCCAGACCTGCGGCATCGCCGCGAGCCGCCGCCTCGACGAGGTGGAGAGCGTCTTCCAGGTGCCCAGCCGTATCAACAGCACCTGGGGCGGAAACCTGGTGGACATGGTGCGCGGCACGCGCATCATCGACGTCATCCGCGAAGAGAACCTGCTGGAGCACGGTGTGAAGCAGGGCGAGCGCCTGCTCAAGGGCCTCCAGGAGATCCACCGGGACTTCCCCGAACTCACCTCGAACCCCCGCGGCCGGGGCCTCTTCTGCGCCCTGGACATCGCCTCCCCTGACCTCCGCAACGCGGTGGTGGCCAAGGGCCGTGACGAGGGCATGATGATCCTCTCGACGGGCGTGCAGGGCCTGCGCTTCCGCCCCGCCATGAACCTCCGCACCGAGGATCTGGACCTGGGCGTGGAGCTGCTCCGCAAGGCTGTTGCCTCAGTCGCGGCCACTGCGCCTACTCTGGTGGGATGAAGATCGAACTGTATTGCGATGGCGCCTGCCTCGGGAACCCGGGCCCCGGCGGGTGGGGCTACCTGCTGCGGGTGCGCCTGGCCTCGGGCGTCCAGGAGAAGGAAGCCGCCGAAGCGGAGCCTGACACCACCAACAACCGCATGGAGCTCACCGCGGCCATCCGTGGCCTGGAGGCGCTCACCAAGCCCTGCGAGGTGCTGCTCCAGAGCGACAGCCAGTATGTGGTGAAGGGGATCCAGTCCTGGCTGAAGGACTGGAAGCGTCGCGGCTGGAAGAAGGCGGACGGCAAGCCCGTCCTGAACGCGGACCTCTGGCAGGCCCTGGACGCCCAGCTGGCGCGGCACCAGGTGGAGGCCCGCTGGGTCAAGGGCCATGCGGGCCACGCCGAGAACGAGCGCGTGGACCGCCTCGCCACCGAGGCGGCCCAGACCCTGCGTTAGATTCGGCCTCAGCGCCGCTTCTGGAAGCGGTAGACGATGTCCGGGGTCCACCCGCGGGCGGACTTGCCGTCCCGCGTGGCGGGGCTGAACGTGGACCTGTTGGCGGCCTCGACGGCGGCCTCGTCAAAACCATACGTGCCAGGCACCCCTTCGATCACGGTGACCTTCAGGGGCTGCCCCTGCTCACTCACGTAGACCTTCAGGCGGACCACGTGATCCAGGTTGCTCTCCCAGCGCATCTGCGCGGCCCGGGGAGGAAAGGCCGGGGCCACCTGGTTCATCAGCCGGGCCGGCTCGCTCACCGGCGCGGCGCTCGGCGGGGCAGCTTGCGGGGCCGCCGCCGGCGCCGGTCTGGCCGCTTCCGGGGCAGGCGTCGGCGTGGCCTCCGCCACCGGGACCGGTGCCGGTGCGGGTGCGGCGGGCCTGGCTTCGGCGGCCAGCTTCTGCTCCGCCGCCTTCTGCTCGCCCAGTCGCTGCTCCGCCAGCTTCTGCTGGCGCTCCACTTCCTGGCTGCGCTGGCGGGCCTCCTCCAGCTGCTTCTGGATGCGCGCCCGGTCCTCCGCCGACCGGGTCTCACCCAGCTGTTTCTGCAGCTGAGCGGTCTTCTCGGACTCGGCCTTGGCCCGGGCGTCGAGGTCGGCTTTCTGCTGCTCCAGCTGCTTCTTCAGCAGGGAGAGCTCCGTCAGCTCCGCCAGCTGTTTCTGCACCGCCGGGTCCGTCCTCGGGCGGAACAGGAACATGGCGCCCAGACCCAGGATCACCACTGCGACCAGACCTCCCACGATGAGCAGCGGGGTGTGCTTCGAACCAGCTGGGAACTCGGGCTGGCTTTCGCTGGGCAGGACCCGCGTGGCCCCACTCCGCAGTGACTCGCCCGCGGCCGTGTAGGGCTGGTAGGTCTCCCCCTGCTCGGCCTTGATGGCCAGGGCATCCCGGTCGTTCTCCTCCCGGAACAGCGTGTGCATGAAGAAGGCCATGTTGAAGGTGGTGGGACTGTAGTCGCCGTCGTAGAGGACCCGCTCCAGCTCCACGCTGAAGGCCTCCACGGTCGTGAAGGACTGGCGGCCCAGCAGCAGCCGGCCGAGGAAGGCCCGGAGCTCCGCCGGCAGCGGCGCGTTTTCCTGGGCCGCCTTGAGCGTGGCCTGGTCCAGGATGGACTGGAGGTCGCCGCCCACGGGGAGCGGCTCGAAGGTCAGCAGCTCATAGAGCACCGCGCCCAGGGCGAAGAGATCCTGCTGGAGCGGACTCGGGTCCGCTCCCTGCAGGTAGGGAGCCAGCTTCTGCCGGAGCACCGGCGCCTTGGCCAGCAGGCTCTTGGCCAGCGGGGCGTAGGGCGCGTCCAGGATCTGGGTGGAGCCCTCGATGCTCACCCAGACGCTGTGCGGGCTGAGCACGCCGTGGCTGAGCCCCTTGGCCTGCAGCTGCACGATGCCCTGGGCCACGCCCTGGATCACCGTCAGGGCATGATCGACCCCGAAGGGGATCTGCTCCTGGCGCGCCTTCTCGATGAGCTGGGCCAAGCTGCGCCCGGCCACATGGTCCCAGGCCAGGTGCGGCGTCTTCCCGTCCTCGATCTGGTAGCCCACCCCGAAGATGCGCGCGCCGCCCAGCTGAGGCACCACCCGCCCGGCCTCGGCCAGCCGGGTGTCCATGCCCGCCTGGAAGAGCTCTTCCGAGAAGGTGCGCACCAGGACGTGCCGATCGAACGCGTTCCCTGCGATGACCACCGCCCGGTGGATGGTGCCGAAAGGATCGCTGGTGAGCTCGGAGGCCAGCAGGTAGGACCCGAGGCGGGAATAGGTACCCATGTCCATCTCCGGAACAAAGTCAGTGGGGGGGGGTGGTGACGGGAAAGCGGTGGTGATGACGGTCATGCGGGAGACGGGGCGGTCAGGGGCCGCCCGGGGGAAGCTCCCACTGATCTCCCGCGGCGCGCCAGAGCAGGATCCAGAGGTTGGCGGTGGCGTTGACGCCGTTGGAGAAGGCCAGCTGCAGCTGGGCGAAGGGCAGCGAGAGCTCGTCCCAAGAGCCGATGCGGCGGCTTGCGGACCCGTCGAAGTGAGCCTGGAGCCGCTGGTTGCGCTCCAGCTTGAGGGCCACGAACCGGCGCAGGGGCGGGCCCGGATCGAGGCTCCCCTGAGCAGCCCAGTAGGGTTCCTGGGTCACCAGCAGGTGCGGCAGGTGCTGATCCGCGTAGGCCTCGAAGGACTCCCGGAGCGGGCTCATGCCCTCCGTGGCCGACGGATCCACCAGCAGCTGGATCTGGTGGGCGAGGACACCCAGGTCCCGGACGAGCTCCTCGGGACGTCGGCCTTCCTCGCTCAGGCGCAGCACGGTGCGGAACTGGGCCTCCACCTGCTCCACGGTGGGCGGCTGGTCGTTGGCCACGCCCCGGGCGCTCTCCAGCAGCACCTGCGGGTGAGCGCGCAGCAGGGCCGCCATGGGCCGGGGCAGGAGCCGGATGGCCTTGGCAGTCTGGGCCTCGTGGACCTTGGGGGACCAGGCTCCCAGGGGACTGCCGGCGAGCAGCAGCGCCAGGATCGGACGGCCGAGTTGGATCATTGGCCGCCCTCCTGGGACAGGGTGGACTCGGCCTCGGCCAGGGGGTCCATGGGGATGCCCAGGGCGCGGAGCCGGTGCAGGAGGGTCGTTCGGCGCATGCCCAGGCGGCGCGCGCTCTCACTCTTGTTCCAGCCCGTGGCCTGGAGCGACTCGAGGAGGAGGTGCCGCTCGAGATCTGCCAGGAACTGCCCCAGGTCCTGGTTCTGGGAGAGGCTCGGGAAGGCCACCGAGGGCAGCACACCGGCGATGGAGGCGGGCAGGTCCTGGAGCAGCAGGCGCTCGGGATCCGAGCCCAGGGCCATGGCCCGCTCTACCGCATTCTCCAGCTCACGCACGTTGCCCGGCCAGCCATAGGCCTCCATGGCCTGCAGGGCTGTCGGCTCCACCTGCTTCAGGGGCAGCCCGAGCTCCCGGGCGAACTTCCGGGTGAAGTGCGCCACCAGCACGGAGATGTCCTGGGGGTGCTCGCGGAGCGGGTGCAGCTGAATGGGGATCACGTTGAGCCGGTAGAAGAGGTCCTCCCGGAAGCGCTTCTGCTCCACGAGGGAGCCCAGGTCCTCGTTGGTCGCCGCCAGCAGCCGGAAGTCCGACTTCACCGTGCGCGTGGAGCCCAGCGGGGTGAACTCCCGCTCCTGGATCACCCGCAGCAGCTTCACCTGCAGGCTCATGGGCATGGTGCCGATCTCATCCAGGAAGAGGGTGCCGCCCTCGGCCTGCTGGAACCGGCCGGGCCGGTCCGTGCGCGCGTCGGTGTAGGCGCCGCGCACATGGCCGAAGAGCTCGTCCTCCAGCAGCGTCTCGGGAATGGCGCCGCAGTGGATGGGCACGAAGGGCCCCTGGGCGCGCGGGCTCCACTGGTGGATGGCCCGGGCCGCCAGCTCCTTGCCGGTGCCCGAAGGGCCGGTGACCAGCACCGTGGACGGCGAGGGCGCCACCCGGCGGAGCAGGGACTGGAGGTCGCGCCAGGTCTCGGAGCGGCCCACCATCTGGGGGCCGGTCAGCTTGCCCTGGATCTGCTCGCGCAGGCGCTTGTTCTCCTGGTTCAGCTGGGACTTCTCGATGGCGCGGAGCAGAGTATGTTCCAGCTCCTCGGTGCGGAAGGGCTTGGGCACATAGTCGTAGATGCCCATCTTCATGGCCTGCAGGGCCGTTTCCACCGAGGTCGTGCCCGACAGCACCACCACCACGGTGTCCGGCTTGGCGACCCCCTGGCGGGCCAGTTCCAGGCCGCTCAGGTCCGGCAGCATGAGGTCCACCACCGCCAGGTCGAAGTGCTCGGTGCGCAGGAACTGGGCGGCCCGCAGGCCCGAGCCGGTGCCGACCACCTCATGCCCGTGCCGGGACAGCAGCGTGCCGACCACCTCAAGGATGGTGGGATCGTCATCCACCAGAAGAACCCGGGCTGTGTGCATGCCCCCAGGGTTCCAGTTCAATTTGAACCTGTCAAGAGTTGGACACTTTGGTAAACTTTGCCCATGCTCTCCAGGTCCACCCTCTGGCAGCGCCTCTCCGGGGCTCCCCTCTGGCCTCTGGCCTGGGCTCTGGCGGCGGCCTGCTCGGTGCCCTGGCTCATTCCCGAGCGCTGGAGCGGCCAGGTGGCGCCAGGGTGGACCGCCCTGGGCGCCCTGGCCTGGGCGCTCTCGCTGCCGCTCCTCCGCCGCCGCCGGTGGCTCCTGGTGCCTTTGGCCCTGAGCCTGATGGGCAGCACCTTCCTGGGACTGGCTCGGAAGGCCCAGTGGGAGACGAATCTGCCCACCGGCTTCCAGGCCCTGGAGGGCAGGATCGGCCTGCCCTGGACCCCGCAGGGGGAGCGACTGCGGAGCCAGCTGGACCTGACCGCACCACCCGCCCTGAAGGGCCTGTCCCTGCCCCTCACGGTGCCCGCAGAGGGCGAGCAGCCCCCGCCCGCACCCGGCACCCCCATCCGGGTCCGCGCCGAGCTGCGCCCCGTCCAGCCCGGGCCGGTCTTCCTGGCGGAACGCCCCCTGTGGCGCGCTCGGAGCGACGAGGCCCCGCGCCGCATCCATCTGGCCTCCACTCAGCTGCTGGAGGCTACCGGACCCGCGGCGCCCAGTCCGCTGCTGCGCCTGCAGACCTTCATCCGGCGCCGCTTCGACGCCCTGCCCCTGGGCCCGACGGCCCGGGACCTGTGGGGGGCGCTGGCCCTGGGCATGCCCCCGGCGGACGAGGCCCACTTCAGCGTCTTCGCGGAGAGCGGCACCATCCACATCCTCGTGGTCTCGGGTCTGCAGGTCACGCTGGTCCTGGCGGCCCTGGAGGCCCTGCTGCGCCGCCTTCGCCTGCGCGGCGCCGCCGTCGGGGCCATGGCCGGGGGCCTGCTCTATGCCGCCCTGGTGGGCTTCTCCGCCCCGGTGTGGCGGGGGCTCTTCATGGGCTTCGCCTGGGCCATCGGGCGCGGCACCGGCTGGAAGCTGCCGCCCGTGGCGGGTCTCCACCTGGCCCTGCTGCTCTGGCTGCTGGGGCACCCGGCCGCCGGGGTGGAACCCGGCTTCCTGCTGGCCTGGTGGGCCCTGCTCGGCCTCCTCTGGGGAGCGGAGCCCCTGGCGGGCCTGCTGGCCCCGCTGCTGGGCCGCCTGGCCCTACCCCTGGCCCGCCTGACCGCGCCCTGGCTCTCCACCCTGCCCCTCCTGGCCCTGCTGCACGGCGGCGCCCCCTGGTGGGGCGTCCTGGCCAACCTGCTGGTGCTGCCCCTCGTCGCCTTCCTGACGCCCATCTGCCTGGCCCTGATCCTGCTGCCTCTGCCGGGGCTCACCCAGGGCGCGGGGGCCCTACTGGACTGGATGGGGAATCAGCTGGTGCCCGCCCTCACGGGCATCGCGCCGCTGGCCACCGGAATCCTCTGGCCCTGGCTGCTCCTGGCCCTCGGCTGGCTGGCCCTGGCCCACCTGCAGGGGCGGCTGCGGCGCACCCGGGCCCTGACCGTGGTTCTGGTGGCCTGCTCCCTGGGGCTGCTCGCCACCCGGGGCACGGGCCGCAGTCCGGCCACCCTCACGCTGGAGTCCGTGGACATCGGCCAGGGCGACGCCCTGCTGCTGCGGGTGCCGGGCGGGGAGGCCACCCTCCTCGACACCGGGCCGGGGCCCTGGACCGGCCGCCGCCTCGCGCGGGTGCTCAGCCGACGCGGCGTCCGCGAGCCCGTGCACCTGCTGCTGACCCACGCCCACGGGGACCACGCGGGCGGCTGGGCCACCCTCGCCCGGATCTGGCCTCTGGCCTCCACGAGCGTGCCGGTCACCGCCGACGACGAAGACCCCTGGGCCCCCTACCGCCCCAGCGCGGGGAGCGACCTGGTGGGGCTCCTGCGCCAGGATGCCTGGGCGCGCGGACCGGCCGCCTTCAGCGTGCGCTGGCCCCCCGGCGCCTTCGCCCTGCCCGACGCCAACATGGTGTCCATCGTGCTGCGGGTGGCCTGGCAGGACCGGGAGCTCTGGCTCATGGGCGACGCCCTGGCCGTGCAGGAGCGGGACCTGCTGGACCTGGGGGAGCCCGGCCCCGGCCGCCACCGCCTGCTCAAGGCGGGCCACCACGGCAGCCGCAACGCTTCGGATCCGGTCTGGGTCGCGGCGCTCCAGCCCGAGCTCGTCATCATCCCGGCGGGGTTCCGCAACCGCTTCGAGCACCCCCACGCCGAGACCCTGGAGACCTTCCGCCGCCACGGCCTGACACCCTGGATTACGGGCCCAGCCTGCGGGGTGCAGGTGGCCGCCGTGCCCGGCGGCTGGCACATCCAGACCGGCGCGGGCGCCGCAGCCTTCACGCCTCTGCGAACCAGCCCGCAGCCTTGAGGGCCGCCACCAGCAGCTGGCTGCCCCGGGCGTGGTTGGCCTGCCACTGGGCCGGGGCGGCGGGCCCCACGTCATTCACGACCACCAGCGCCGCGCCGCAGGGCACGCCCGCGGCCTGACAGGCGGCGAAGACCCCCGTGAGCTCCAGGTGCTCGGCCGGAGCCACACTACCCAGCAGGGCCGCGCCCGACAGGGTCGAGGTGATGGCCGGGGGCACGGCCACGGCCTGGGGGGGCCAGGGACCACCCAGGGTCGAGGCCCAGCGGGTCGGCTCGAGGCCCGGCCGGTAGGCGCCGCCCCGGAGCTCCTCCAAGGAGGTGGCGATGGCTTCACTGGCCCAGAGGCACTCGAAGAGGGCCAGGCGCTCGTCGTAGCGGCCGCAGGTGCCCAGGAAGAGCACTGCCTCGGGCCGCTGCTCGGCCAACAGCCGCGCGGTCGCCGCCGCGGCCGTCACCGCGCCGATGCCCACGGTGGCCACAGTCCAGCCCGCGGGGGGCGCAGCGGCGAGGGGCCCCAGCTCGGGGGCAAAGGCGGACAAGATGAGGCGCATGGGGAGATTCTACGCGAGATGCTGCAGCGCCCAGGCGGCGACGGGGATGGAGAGGCCATTGCCCAGCAGGCGGTAGCGGACCTCCAGCGACTGCGCCGCGGGAAAGCGGAAGCCCTCGGGCAAACCCAGCAGGCGCGCCACCTCCGGGGGCGAGAAGCGGCGCACGCCGCGCGCCGTCCGCAGGAAGGAGCCGCTGCCCACGTAGCGCCGACCGTAGCCGCCGATGAAGCACGCGGTGCGGCGGTCACCGGCCTCGACGAGATCCAGGCCCTCGTAGTGGCGGGCCAGCACCTCCAGCGGCAGGTAGAGCCGCTCGTCCTCCACCGCATCCAGGAACCCTGCCACGGTGCGCGGCGCGAAGACCGGCAGCGGCAGGGCCTGCAGCGGCTTTCGCGAGGCCACCACATAGGTGCGGGGCCGCTGGTTGGGCCAGTCGAGCTGGCTGGGGCAGGCCCGGAGATCCAGCTGATGCATGCCGTGGGACCTGATCCGCTCCGAGAGCAGCGCGTGGGCGTCGGATCCCAGGAAGCCGGCCACGTTCTCCAGCACCAGTTGCTCCGGCGGTGCCTCCCGGAACACGTCCATGAGGTGGCGGAAGGCCCGCGAGCGGCGATCCTCCAGCCCCTGATGGTTCCCCATGCGGCAGAAGGGCTGGCAGGGCGGGCTCAGCAGCCAGGTGTCGGCCCCGTGGGCGGCCAGCGCGGCCTGCGGTACGGAGGCCAGCTCCTGGGGCCGGGGGAACTCGCCATGGTTCAGCTGGTAGGTGGCGTTGGCGGCCTCGCTCACGTCGTAGGCCGCCACCACCCGGCCGCGGTCCCCGAGGGCGCAGCGCCAGCCGCCAAGGCCCGAGAACAGCTCAAGCACGCGCATCAGCAGCCGCAGCCGCTGCCACAGCCTCCGCAGGCAGCCTGGAGGGTTGTGGCCTTGGCCAGCCCCTGACCCGCGACAAAGAGCCGGATTGCCAGCGCCAGCGCCGTCAGCGCATCGGCCCAGGGCACCCAGAGGCCCACCAGGGTGCCCGCCGCCAGCAGCACGGCCAATTCCAGCAGGACCCGGGACCGCGCGGCATCCAGCTCCAGCGCCGGATGCAGACCCGCCAGGCCGCGCTTGGCGCCCCAGAGGCAGACCAGCAGCAGCAGGGCCGCCAGGGCCAGCCCCCGTGTGATGGCATCCGCAGAGGGCATCCACTCGCCCCGCAGGGCCAGCAGGGCGACGCCGGCCAGACCCAGCGCCAGGAGGCGCAGCAGGTGGGCGGTGGCCCGCAGGGTCACCCGATCCCGCTCGAGCCCCTCATTGCCAAGCCCGCCCCCGATGCGGGAGCCCAGGCTGAGGGCCGCCGGGACTTGCAGGAGGCAGGCCGCACCAAACCCCCCGAAGGCGATGCCGCCCTGAGTCCATCCCAGGCCCAGCGCGGCACCCCCGAGGGACAGCCCGGTCAGCGCCGTCAGGCGCGTGAGCCAGAGGGACCGGGAGAGGTCCGCGGTCATCGGGTCAGCTTCCGGTACTTGATGCGGTGCGGGTCGAAGGGCTTGAGGCCCAGGACGTCCCTGCGGTAGTCCTCGTACTGGCTGTAGTTCCCGTCGAAGAACTGCACCTGGGAGTCCCCCTCGAAGGCCAGGATGTGCGTGGCCAGCCGGTCCAGGAACCAGCGGTCATGGCTCACCAGCACCGCACTGCCGGCGAAGGCCTCGATGGCTTCCTCCAGGGCCCGCATGGTGTTCACGTCCAGGTCGTTGGTGGGCTCGTCGAAGAACAGCAGGTTGGCTTCGCTCTTCAGGGTGAGGGCCAGGTTCAGCCGGTTCTGCTGGCCCCCACTCAGCTCGGAGATCTTCTTCTGCTGGGAGTCTCCGGAGAAACCGAAGCGGCTCAGCCAGGCGCGGGCGTTGATGAGCTTGCCGCCCAGCTCGATCTGCTCGTAGCCACCGCTGACGGCCTCGAAGACGCTCTTGTCGAGCTTCAGGTTCGAGCGGAGCTGATCCACATAGGCCATGCGCACGGTCTCGCCGATGCGGATGGTGCCCGCGTCCGGCCCCTCCTGGCTCGTGAGCAGGCGCAGCAGCGTGGACTTGCCGGCGCCGTTGGGACCGATGACGCCGAGGATGCCGCCGCGGGGGATGGCGAAGGTCAGGTTCTCGAAGAGCACCCGGTCGCCATAGGCCTTGGTGACGCCTTCCAGTTCCGCCACCAGGTCACCCAGGCGCGGACCGCTGGGAATGTAGATCTCCAGCTCCTGCTCCTTCTGGCGGCCTTCCTCACCGGCCAGGCTCTCGTAGTTGGCGATGCGGGCCTTGCTCTTGGTGTGCTGGCCCTTGGGGGACATGCGTATCCACTCCAGCTCGCGCTCCAGGGTCTTCTGGCGCCGCTGGTCGGACTTCTCCTCCCGCGCCAGGCGGCCCTGCTTCTGCTCCAGCCAGCTCGAATAGTTGCCCTTCCAGGGGATGCCCTCGCCCCGGTCCAGCTCGAGGATCCACTCGGCCACGTGGTCCAGGAAGTAGCGGTCGTGGGTGACGGCGATGACCGTGCCCTTGTAGTCCTGGAGGTGCTTCTCCAGCCAGGCGACAGTCTCTGCGTCCAGGTGGTTGGTGGGCTCGTCCAGCAGCAGGATATCCGGCTGCTGGAGCAGGAGCCGGCACAGGGCCACGCGACGCCGCTCACCACCGGAGAGCACGCCGATCTTGGTGTCGGGGTCCGGGCAGCGCAGGGCGTCCATGGCCTGGTCCAGGCGCGAGTCCAGGTCCCAGCAGTCATGGGCGTCGATCTTCTCCTGGAGCTCGCCCTGCCTGGCCAGCAGGGCATCCATGTCCGCGTCGGGGTCCGCGAACTGCTCGCTGATGGCGTTGTAGGCCTTGAGCCAGTCCACCTGCTCGGCAGCACCCTCCTCAACGATCTCCAGCACAGTCTTGTCAGGGTCGAGCTGAGGCTCCTGGTCGAGGATGCCCGTGGTGTAGCCCTTGCTGAGCACAGCCTCGCCGTTGAAGTCGTGGTCCACGCCCGCCATGATGCGCAGCACGGTGCTCTTGCCCGAGCCGTTGAGACCCAGGACGCCGATCTTCGCGCCATAGAAGTAGCTGAGGGAGATGTCCTTGATGACCGGCTTGTTGTTGTAGATCTTGCTGACCCGCATCATCGAGTAGATGATCTCGGGCTGCTCGGTAGCCGGACGGGAGGAAGGCTTCGCCATGTGTTTTGCCCGAAAAGGGTGATTCTATCGCGCTTCCCCATTCGGGTCGCCCACCCGGCTGCCGGAGCATCCCTGGCCTGCACCCACCAAAGAAGATTACAAGCCCTTGCGCGATATCGCTCTTGTTTGTATTTTTGATTGCCCCTTCCCTTGGATGGACTGTTATTGATCTATTCAATCCTGCCGCTCGGAGGCACCCGTGAACAGTGAGCATTTCGTCGGTGGCGGGACCGAGTTGATGGTGTGGGTAGGCGCGGCGGTGCCCACCGGCAAAATGCGATGTTGAACAAGCCCGTAGCGGCGAGGGCCGAGCAGACCGTTATGGGGAAATCGGGTCTGGCG
>CAIPAY010000140.1 GCA_903863195.1 uncultured Holophagaceae bacterium | reverse complement strand
CCGTCAGGTGAGGGTTCAAATCCTTCCTCCCCAACCATTCAAAAAGCAGTACGCACTAGGCAATACGGTCCCATCGTATAGCGGTTAGTACACCGCCCTCTCACGGCGGGAACAGGGGTTCGATTCCCCTTGGGACTACCAGACAAAACCCGCGCCCAGCGCGGGTTTTTTTGTTCGGGAGGCCCTAGGGGAATCGAAGTCACTGAATTGCTGGCGCGGACCTTTGGTCCTCGCCCCTCCGGGGCCGCCATCGTCTGCGGCGATGCGGTCCTATCCTCCCTGCGCTCCGCTGCGGTCGGATGGTCGTGCGGCCGGAGCGTCACCTCGGAGGCGCAGCCGCAGAGGTGACGCGGAGGGATTCCCCGCTGCCCAATCTGCCGAGCCCCCGGGACGTCGAGTCCTGTTCCCGCTGCGAGAGGGCAGAAAGGGCACGCCTGCGAGTGACCGTGCCCCCTGGGAGAGGTCCGCACGAACCGGTTTTTCGGGTGCCCATTCCTTCAGCTTTTTCGCGGACCTCCGATGAGAGACCAAGGCGAGACGAAAGAGTTTGCATTTACTATCTATGTCGTTTTTTTCTAAAAAACACCTAAATTCATGCCTCTCAAATGGTTTCCCCAAGGAACTGAGAATGCTTCCTGATTTTGCAGACCTGCCCGACGGCATTGTCTTTTCGGACATGCAGGGCCTGGTCCAGGGCTTCTCGCAGACAGCCATGACCATGTTCCGCTTTGCCACGGACCGGAAGCAGACGGGTCGCCCGATCACGGATTTCCTGGTGCTGGAAGACCGATCGCAGGCTGCAGGTCACTTTTCGAGGCGCCTCCTCGGAGAAGAGCCGGGGCTGAAACACTACCGGGGGCTGCGCGCGGATGGCAGCACCTTCCCCATGGAGGTGAACGGGCAGACCATCCTCGGCGCAGATGGTCAACCTAAAGAAGTCCTGTTCATCATCCGGGACCTCTCGGGACGGCGGGGGATGGAGCGGAAGCTGGAGAAGACCTCTCAGCTCCTCCAGACTGCCTTCAGGGTGGCTGGCATGGGGCAGATCATCACCAACCTCCAGGACCCGACCTGGCCCTGGGCGTGCTCACCCGGGGTCGATGAGATGCTCGGCATTGACCTCGACTTCGAGAAGAACCTGGAGGGCTGGGCCACCCTCCTGCATCCCGAAGACCGGGACCGGGTGCTGACCCAGCTGAAGGACTCCGTGCAGAGACGCCAGCCCTTCTCCGAACAGGCCCGGATCATCCGGCCGGCCGATGGGG
Organism: uncultured Holophagaceae bacterium; assembly: GCA_903863195.1. Taxonomy (GTDB): domain Bacteria; phylum Acidobacteriota; class Holophagae; order Holophagales; family Holophagaceae; genus Geothrix. Next base: position 12,451 of record CAIPAY010000140.1, on the reverse strand, counting down.
AGCTGCGCTGGATCGCAGCCTGGGCGGACACGCAGCACGACCAGGACGGCAAGCCCCTCCAGCACATCGGGATCCTCCAGGACATCACCACCAGCAAGCAGGCTGAGCTGGCGATCGCGGAGAGCGAAGCCCACTTCCGGACCTGGTTCAGGCTGCCGCTGGTGGGAATCGCCATCAGCTCGCCGACCAAGGGCTGGCTGGAGGTCAACGACTACCTGTGCGCCATGCTGGGCTACCGCCCCGAGGAGCTCCGGAGCATGACCTGGGCCGAGATCACCCATCCCGAGGATCTGCCATCGGATGAGACGCAGTTCGAGCGGGTGCTCCAGGGAAAGCTGGAGGGCTATTCCCTGGAGAAGCGCTTTGTCCGCAGGGATGGCAGCATCCTGCCTTCTGAGCTCTCGACACGAAGCGTCCGGAGGCCCGATGGGCAGGTCGACTACATGGTGACCCTGGTCCAGGACATCTCGGAGCGCAGGAAGGCCGAGGAGGCGCTGCGGGCCTCGGAGGCCATGTATCGAGAGCTGCTGGAGCGTCAAGGCGAAGGCTTTGGCGTTCTGGATGAGCAGGAACGGTTTGTCCTGGCCAATCCCGTGGCTGAGGAGATCTTCGGCGCAGCGCCGGGCTCCCTGGTCGGACGCTCCCTGATGGAGTTCCTCTCGATGGATCAGCAGGAACTGATCCGCCAAGAGACCCTGCTGCGGGCCCAAGGCACGCAGAGCACCTACGAGCTCCAGATCCGGCGCGACGATGGCACCCTGCGGTTCCTGCTGATCACCGCCACGCCAGCGGCCCACCAGGAGGGCAAGGCCCTGCAGGTCATCGGCGTGTTCCGCGACATCACCGATCAGAAACAGACGGAGAATGCCCTTCTGGAGGCCCACCAGCATCTGGAGTCCCTGGTGGCCGCCATACCCGGAGTGGTCTACCAGTTCGTCGCGACCGCCACGCACGAATGGAAATTCCAGTACGTCAGCGAGGGCATCCAAGAGCTCTACGGGGTCTCTCCCGAGGCCGCCCTGCGCGACCACCGCGCCTTGTCGGAGTGCATCCATCCCGAGGATCGAGACTCCCATCGGCAGGCTGTTCTGGAAGCGGTCAGGGACTTCAAGTTCTGGGCGCATGAGCACCGCATCATCACTCCTGACGGAAAATTGAAGTGGGTCCGAGCCTATGCTCAGCCCGTGCGCCAGCAGGACGGCGGAGTGCTGTGGAATGGCGTGCTGCTGGACTGGACAGATCGCAAGCTGGCGGAAGAAGAGAAACTCCACCTCCAGCAACAGCTCCTGCAGGTCCAGAAGATGGAGAGCCTGGGCAGCCTGGCCGGGGGGGTGGCGCATGACATGAACAACGTGCTGGGGGCCATCCTCGGCCTGGCCTCAGCCCAGATCGGCAGCCAGCCCTATGGCAGCCCTCTCCACAAGGCGCTCGATACCATCTGCAAGGCCACCGAGCGGGGCGGCAAGATGGTCAAGAGCCTGCTGAGCTTCGCGCGCCATTCCCCGGCGGAGGAACACACCCTCGACCTGAATGCGATCCTCCGCGAGCAGGTCACCCTCCTGGAGCGGACGACCCTCGCCAAGGTCCGCCTGCAGCTCAATCTGGCCGCGGACCTCCGTCCCATCCTGGGCGATGCCAGCGCCCTGGCCCACGCCTTCATGAACCTCTGCGTGAACGCGGTGGATGCCATGCCTGACAAGGGCACCCTCGTCCTGCACACCCGCAACATCGGCCCCGACTGGGTCGAGGTGGTGGTCGAGGACAACGGCATCGGCATGCCCAAGGTGGTCCTGGAGAAGGCCATGGACCCCTTCTTCACCACCAAGGAAGTCGGCAAGGGCACGGGGTTGGGTCTCTCCATGGTCTTCAGCACCGTGAAGGCTCACCAGGGTCAGATTGAGCTCGAGAGTGAGCCAGGCCAGGGCACCCGCGTGCTGCTGCGCTTCCCTGCCTGCGAGCCGGAGTCCCAGCTCCAGGCAGCGGAACCCGAGGTTGCCCAGCAGACGACGGCGCCCCCGGGGGCGTTGCAGGTGCTGCTGGTGGATGACGATGACCTCATCCTGAGCTCCGTCCAGATGATTCTGGAGGTGCTGGGCCACCGTGTGCACCCAGCCCCATCCGGCGAGGAGGCCTTGGGGTTGCTTGAAGCGGGGCTCGAGCCTGATCTCGTCATCCTGGACATGAACATGCCTGGGCTGGGCGGGGCCGGAACCCTGCCCCGGCTGCGTGGCTTGCGCCCAGAAGTGCCCGTCCTGCTCTCAACGGGACGCACCGACCGGTCTGCGCTGACCCTAGTTGCGGCTCATCCTGGAGTCACCTTGATGTCCAAGCCCTTCGGCCTGAGGGAGCTCCAGACCCACATCGAGAGCCTTGGGCTGGGGTGAACGCCTACCCTCTCCCCTGGCAAAGGGGGGCAAGCCGGAATCCCAGGTGCCAGGAACTTACTTCACCCCATCCAGCCACATGATCAGCTTCAGGAGGAGGGCGGAGGAGAGCACCACCGCGACCAGGTAGAGGCCGATCAAGAACCGGTTTGAGGTCGTCACGTTCGCCGCCATGGAGTTCTCCTTGGGGTCGGGGTTGTTGTGTTTGTCAATTCTTGTGATGCACCATACTACGGGTCCCGTGACGCGGCCTAGCTAATTTCCACTAGGAAAGAGGCGTCTGGTGCCTCCCGGACACCGTGATCTCAGGCCTGCGGCCTCCGCCACCTGGACCCCAGGTTCCAAGTCACGCCACGGGCAGGATCAGCTCCGGGCTGTCGTTCCGCACATTCCCCACGGCGGCGCCCACCGGGTGGGCGCGCATGAGCTCGCTGGGACAGGGCACCAGCAGGCGCTGGAGGTCCCGGGTCTGGGCAGCCGGATCCAGCCAGTCACTCCAGGCGGGCTTCGGCAGGATCACCGGCATCCGGTTGTGGATGCCGGCCATGAGGGCGTTGGGCTCGGTGGTGATGAGGCAGGTGCTGATCATGACCTCGCCATTCGGCCCCTGCCAGTCCTCCAGGAGGCCGGCGAAGGCGAACAGGTCCCCCTCGCTCGGGTGGATGTAGAAGGGCTGCTTGGCCTTTCCCTGGGTCTTCCACTCGTAGAAGCCCGAGGCCGGGACGAGGCAGCGCTTGCGTCGGAAGGCCGAGCGGAAGGTGGGCTTCTCATCCAGCGTCTCGGCCCGGGCGTTGATGGGCCGGGCGCTGGTGTTCGGATCCTTCACCCAGCCCGGGATCAGGCCCCAGAACGCGAGATCGGCCACCAGTCCGCCCCGCTCCGGGCGCACGATGACCACATGCTGGCCCGGGGCGATGTTGTAGCCCTTCACGATCTCGAAGCCCGGCGGCACCATGCCGAAGGCCTCCGCCAGGGACTTGGCGTCAAGGGTGAAGGTGTAGCGGCCGCACATGCCGCCCATGATAGCCCTGCGCGAGAAGGACCGGCGACCCCCTTCAGTCGTCGCTGGTGATGAGCGAGGAGACCCTGCGTCTGTCGGCGCCCGCCACGATGCAAGCCGACCACTTGGAGGTGGTGCCTCTCAGAGTGTAGTCGAGCTGATAGGTCTCCCCGGCCCTGGCGTTGATGGAAAGGTCGAAGCCGGTGGCGTTGGGGATGGGCTGGCCCGCGGGGGTCCGATAGTTCCGGAACTTCACGGCAAGGGTGTGGATCCCGGGCACCATCGCCAGGCGCTCGCCCTCAGCCGGGTGGATGCTCTTTCCGTCGATGCTGTGGACATAGACGTCCAGCTTCAGGGTCGCCTGCAGGAAAGCCACGTCGGTCTGCGGCACCGGTGCCTGCGCCTGCCGCTGCGGCTGCGGCAGCGAGGACTTGCGCCAGGGGATCGGCGCGCATGCCAGCAGGGAGAGCAGGACAAGGGGGAGATATCGTTGCATCAGGCTCATGCCCACTCCTGCAGGGGTCTGGGTGGTCATCGTGGTTTCGGAGCGGACGGGGGCGCTGTCTTCGGCCCGCCAGGGAGGCCGGGTCCTTCCGCCTCCCAGAGCTTCAGGACGTCCAGGTAGACGTCCACGGTGATCGGTTCCGGGGTCTTCCGGGGCCGGGCCTTGGCTGTGCTGAGGACCCGGCCACCCTCGGCCGAGAGCTTGGAGGGATCGCTGGAGAGCACCTTCCCCTCGGTCTGGACGGCCTTGGCTTGCTGGTCCCGATGTTCCGAGAGGACCTTGCGAAACCAGGGAGCGAAGGTCCGCTTGTCCCGGAAGACCGCCTGGTATTCCCGGCACAGTGCAGGCGAAGGCTGCACGACCTGGACCAGCGCCTGCTTGAGCTGGGTGGGGAACCGGTAGCTGGGCTCGAGGAGGTGGAAGTCCCGGGGCGAGTCGTAGGTCCAGAGCACCGCCGAAGCCGATGGCTTCGGCTCCTGTGAGAGAAGGGTCATGGCCGCCAGGAGCGGCACGAGGCTGCGCATGAGTCCTCCAGAGGGTTCCAGGCGTTGGGTTATCGTAGTCCAGACGTCCAGATTCCAGGATGGAGCCATGCTCGCGCTGACCAAACTGCTCGGAATGCTCTGCATGCCCCTGGGCCTGCTGTGGCTGGGACTGGCCCTGGCGGCGGCCTGGGCGCTCCGGAGGAGGCTGCGGGGACCGGGGGCCTTCCTGGTGCTGCTCTTCCTGGGTCTGACCCTGGCGGGCAACCTCCAGGTGGGAGCCTGGCTCATGGGCCGGCTTGAGTCCGAGGTGCCTCCGTTGTCGGAGCACAGCGCCCCCTTCGATGCCCTCTTCGTGCTGGGCGGCGGCAGCCAGATCGATGACCAGGGGCGCCCCCTGCTCAGCACCGGCGGTGACCGTATTGTCGAGGCGGCGCGCCTTTGGCATGCCGGCCGGGCAACCTGCCTGGTAGCCAGCGGAGCCTCGGACGACGCCCCTGCCGGGCGCAGGAACCTGGGCGAGGAGACCCGCGCCATCTGGGTGAGCCTGGGCATCCCCAGTTCCGCCATCAGGGTTCTTGACGAGCCCTGCTTCATCACGCGGCAGGAGATCCAGGCCTACGGTCGCCTGAAGACTCGCGAGGGTTGGCGCCATGTCGGGCTGGTCAGCTCTGCCTGGCACCTGCCCCGGGCCATGGCCTTGGCCCGGCGGGAGGGGCTCGCCGTCATACCCGTGCCCAGTGACCGGCGCGGCCGGTTGCCGCGGTTCCAGCTCTGGCACCTGGTCCCCCAGGAAGAGGGCTTCCAGAAGACCCAGCTGGCCTGCTGGGAGCACCTGGGAAGGCTCGCGGGCCGCTGACGTCCCTAGGATCTGCCAGCGTCAGCCGGGCCCTGTTTCTCTGCCTCGAGCTGCCCCGTCAGCCGGCTCGCGCAGTCCGGACACATGCCGTGGCTGAAGGTCGCGGAGCTCTGCTCCTGGAGGTAGTCCTCGAAGCTGCCCCAGCCCTTGTCCTCGTCCTTGACCTTCCGGCACCAGGCGCAGATCCGGATCATCCCGTGCAGGTTGCGCGCATTGCCCAGGGCAAGCTGCGCCGCCTCCAGGAGCGTCTGGGCCGTCTCGAGGTAGGTGGGAATCTGGTTGGGAAAGGCCATCTGCGCCAAGGCCAGCGCCCCCATGGGACCATCCGAATCCTCGAACCGGAGCAGCATGCCGTCCCCGGCCTCGGTGGGATGCACCCCCGCTGCGCAGGCCCGCAACTCGGCCTCAAGCCCGGCCACGGGTGACCCGGGCGGGATCCACTGTGCTCCGCCCCACTGACCCTTCCAGTGGGAGAGCCAGAGCAGGGTGCCCGGCGCGAAGAGGCTCTCGGTCACGTCTAGCAGCACACGCACGATGGCTTCTTCGTCGATGGTGGCCGAGAGCCGCTGGACCAGATCCACCAAGGCGGCCTGCTGGGCAAGGCGCCGCCGAGCCTGACTCAGTTCCTCGGCCTGCCGGGTCAGCTGAGCCTCCCGGGCCGTCCAGGCCTCCTCCAGGAGGGCGATCCGGAGTCGGTCGAGGTCCGCCTTCACACGCTCGGCGGGCAATCCCACAAAGGCGGCGAAGGCCACCAGATTCTCGCTGGCCAGGGGGTCCTCGCCGACCTCCAGCAGCACGATGCAGGTGCAGCACTCGGCGAAGAAGGTGCGGGCCTCGCTTTCGCTCAGCCCCCACTCCGCCAGGACCTGCCGCCAGCCCAGCAACCAACCCGGTGTGACCAGGTAGGCACCCCGGTTGAGCAGGGCCTGCACCTGCTCCGGGGGCAGGAAGAAGTGGAAGCAGGTCGACCGACAGGCCAGGTCCAGGTTGGCCGGCTTCGGCAGCCCCTGGTGGGCCGCGAGGCAGCCCCCTCCCACCAGCAGGGCACCATGGGCCTGCTCAGTGCGTCTCCCGGCCTCGTCCAGCAGAGCCAGCAGCTCCCTGCGACGTGGTGTGCAGGTGCGAGGCAGGCAGCCCAGCTCCAACCCTGGAACCGGGTTCTGCGCCAGCGCCGCCTGGGCCTCCGCGAAGAGGCACTGGCACAGGAGGACCTGCAGCGGCGAGGTCTTCACATGGCGGTCCAGTCCAGGGGATAGGCGCCCCAGCGCCGGACGGCCTCGGCCACGGCCATCAGGATCTCCTCCGAGACACACCAGGGGATCTCGCCGTGGTGCTCCGCCAGAACGAAGCCACCGCCGGCCCCGGCGGCCCGGATGGCCTCCTTCACGGCAAGCTCGGCGTCCTGAGGCGTCCAGTGGCTCATGACCAGGCCATTCAGCCCGCCCATCAGGGCCACCCGCCCCCGGAGCGTCGCCTTGGCCTCGGCCAGGGACTCGTCGCAGGAGGGAGCCAGACCCACAAAGCCCAGCTCGCTCAGCTCCGGGAGGAGGCTTCCCATGGGGGCCGAGGCCGATGAGAGGGCCACCGCGCCTTGGATGCCCTCCCGCACCCGACGCAGGGCAGGCAGGCCCTCCTTCCGGAGGAGGTCTTTCGGCAGAAGGGTCGAGGAGACGAGCGGCTCTGCGATGGCCACAGCGCTCACGCCCGCCGCCAGTTGGGCATTGCCCCAGGCGATGCAGAAGGCCTCGTTGATCCGCCAGAGCTGCCGGATCAGGTCCGGCGCGTCCATGAGCCAGTCCAGGTAGCGCTCGAAGCCCAGCTGGACCACGGGCAGGCTCAGGGGACCCACCAGCCCGCCCAGGATCGGCACATCGTCGCCCAGGCGTGCCTTGAGGCCCCGGGCCACGGTCAGGCTGCGGGCAAGGGTGGGCACCTGCGTCGGGTCCGGCACCCGCAGACGCTCGATGGCCGCGGCGCGGGTCAGGGGCGGCGTCCCGGTGTTGGGCGGCCCGTCGGTGCGGAACAGGGTCTCGCCCCCGAAGGCCTCCACCTCCCCCGCGACATGGAGGAAGCTGGTCACCGCATCGTGCCCCAAGCTGTGGCGCATACGGAGCTGACCTTCGACCACCGCCTCCGGATCGCTCAGGTAGTCCTGGATCGAGAGTCCCAGGGCCCGGGCCGGATGCAGGGTCACGGCCAGGAAGAAGGGCACCCGATCGCCCTCCTGATGGGAGAGCGCCGCGCCCAGGCGCTCGGCAGGCTTCAGCAGCATGGTCATGACACACCCACCAGCCGCTCGAGGAGGGCGGGGACGGCCGAGGCCTCGGCCGTGGTGGCGTCCGCTCCCACTTCCCGGCAGAGCTCCGGGTTCAGGCGGAAGGGCGCCCCGCCGACCACCACCCGGGTGCTTGCCCCCAGCGCGCGCAACGTGCCCACCACCTCCGCCACCCGCCGGGCGGACCGGTCCATGAGCGTGGAGATCAGCAGGATGCCCAGCCCCTCGGCGTGGGCCCGCTCGGCCAGGGCCACCGGATCGCTCACCACGCCCCAGTCCGCCACCGCCCAGCCGCCCATGTGCAGGCTCGCGAGGACCAGCCGCTTCCCGAGGATGTGGTGGTCCTCCAGGACGGCCATGGCGATGAGTGGCTGGGACCGGTGCGCCAGCTCGCCGCTGACGAGGTGTTCTTCCACGAGGCGTTCCACCAGCCGGCTGGCCATGTAGACCTGGGCCAGGGCCAGGTCCCCCTCCTCCCAGGCCCGGCCGATGCGCTCCAGCGCCGGCGCCACCAGGGTCTCGAAGACCCCCAGCTTGGGGGCCATGGCCAGGTTCTCCGCCACCACGGACCGGAGGGCCTCCAGATCCAGATCCAGTAGGGCCGCCTCGGCCCGGTTCAGCGCATGGGAACCGACGTTCATGCGAGTCCCTCCATTCAACGGGCGGCCAGGTGCCAACAGAGCTTGTGGGAGGTCGCTGACAAGTGGATCGGCGAATCAACAATATAACTGAAGCAGAGGATGGGTTATTTCAGGCATCACCGCCACTAGGGTCGAGGCGCCGTGGGGACTGCCACGGACTCTGCCCTCGGGTGAGCCTCCCGTCGGTGCGAGGCGGGCAGCTCAAGGTGCCGTCCCGTCTGGTCAGGCTCCCAACCTTGTGCTTGGATGGGACATGCGCATGCGTTGGCTCTGGTCCTTTCCCCTGGCGGTGGCCGCGACCATCGTCTGGCTGAGCTCCCAGTCGCAGTATCCCGGGGGGATCCAGCTGCCCCCGCCCCTGGATAAGGTGGCCCACATCTCGGTCTTCGCCGCCCTCGGCTGGGCGCTGGACCTGGCCCTCCAGCAGAACCGCCCCGGGCTGCCGCTCTACCGCCGCCACCTGCTGGTCTTCGTGGCCGTGTCCTGCTTTGGGGCCACGGATGAGTGGCACCAGTACTTCACGCCGGGCCGCGCCTGCGAGCTGGGTGACTGGCTCGCGGACACCCTGGGCGGTGCCCTGGCGCTGCTGGTTCGCACCCTGCCCGCCCTGTTCACGCGGCGGCTGCGCCTGCTGTCCTGGCGGCGCGGAAACCGCCGGCGTCCGGACCCCTCCCGGGACCTGATCCTGGTGGCGGATCCGCACTGGAGCCGCGAGCTGACCGGACTCGCCGAGGCCACCGCAGCCCACCCCGAGGCCGATTGGCTCTTCCTGGGCGATGCCTTCGATGTCTGGGTGGGCCTCCCGGGCATGGCCTCCGAGGCCCAGGTCACCTTCCTCGCCTGGGTAGACGCCCGGCGTGCCTCTGGCCGCTGGGTGGGTTTCTGGTTAGGCAACCGGGAGTATTTCCTGGATGGCCATGCGGACTGCTTCGACCTCATGGGAGAGGGCATGGGGGGTGCCCTGGATGGTGAAGCCCTGGCCTGGGAGCACGGGGACCTCATTAACAGCGCCGACCAGCCCTACCGGCTGTGGAACCTGATCTCGCGATCCGGCCCGCTGTGGCTGGTCTTCCGGCTGCTGCCTGGCGGGACCGCCCGGACGGTCTCGAGCTGGATGGAACGGAAGCTCCACACCACCAACGCCGCCTACAAGCTGGCCTTCCCCCGGGAGGCCTTCCACGCCGCGGCCAAAGCCCATCCCGGCCAGACCTTCCTCACGGGCCACTTCCATACCCATGAGCAGGAAGCCAACGGCATCGCCCTGCCCTGGGCCCACGAGGGCCGCTTCATGGTCTGGCGCGGGGGCCGGGTCGAGGCGTTAGAGGTCCAATAGGGTGGCGACCTCGCGGCGCAGATCGGCGATGCCGCTGCCCTTGTTGGCGCTGACCCAGGCGATGTCGGGGCTGTGCAAGCCCAGGTCCGCTGCCACGTCCTTGCGCTGCTTGAGGGCCTTGCTGGGCTTCACCTGGTCGGCCTTGGTGGCGACGATGCGGTGGGGCAGGCCTTCCCCGCGGAGCCACTCGATCATCTGGTGATCCAGCTTGGTGGGACCCACCTCCGCGTCCACCAGCACGAAGACCATGCGCAGGCTGGGCCGCCCCTTGAGGTAGCCCTCGACCATGGCCTGCCAGGTGGCCCGCTCGGCGGCGGGGCCCGTGGCGAAGCCGTAGCCTGGGAGGTCCACGATCCAGCGGTCGGGCCCGGTCAGGAAGACATTGATGAGCCGCGTGCGGCCGGGGGTCTTGGAGACCCGGGCCAGCTGCTTCTGGTTGGCCAGGGCGTTCAGCAGGGAGGACTTGCCCACGTTGCTGCGCCCCACGAAGGCCACTTCCGCGTGGCAGATGCCCAGCTTCCGGACATCGGCAGCGGAGGTGACGAAGCGGGCATCGGTGAGGGGCTGGGCCATGGGACCTCGGGGGCTGGCGCGAAGGTCGCGGCAGCCCCTAGAGTAGCGTCACCAGGACCTGGACCGGGCCTGCCTGAAGACTAGACCGTCACCAGGCTGGCGGGCGCGGGCTGATCGAAGGCGATGCGGCCGTGCTCCAGGCCGATGACCCGCTTCCGCATGCGCTGGATCAGGCCCCGATCATGGGTGGCTACGACGACGGTTGTGCCCTGGCCGTTGATGCGCTCGAAGAGGGACATGATCTCCTGGGCCAGATCCGGGTCCAGGTTGCCCGTGGGCTCGTCGGCTAGCAGGACCAGAGGATCGTTGACCAGGGCCCGGGCGATGGCCACGCGCTGCTGCTCGCCGCCGGAGAGTTGCAGGGGGAAGCTGCTGAGCTTGTGCTGGAGCCCCACCATCTTCAGCGCCCGGAACGTGCGCTGTTTCTGTTCCGCCGCACTCACGCCCAGCACCTTGAGCACGAAGGCCACGTTCTCGAAGATGGTGCGCGTCCGGATGAGCTTGAAGTCCTGGAACACCACACCCAGCTTGCGGCGCAGGAGGGGAATCTCCTTCTCGGCCATGGAGGCCAACCGGTGCCCAGCCACCTGGATCTCCCCGCTACTGGGCACCTGCTCGCGGAAGAGCAGCTTGAGCAGGGTGGACTTGCCCGCCCCGCTCGGCCCCGTGAGAAACACGAACTCGCCCGCGTCGATGCTGAAGCTCACATCCACCAAGGCGGTATGGATGCGGTCGTACTGCTTCCCGACGTGGGTGAGGGCGATCATGGGGTCAGGTTATCAGGTGTCCCGGGGGCTATCAGCTGTCTTGGGTTGGCTATCAGCTGTCAGCTGTCAGCTATCAAATGCTGGGGCCGGGACGATCCATTGACCCCAGCCACGCCCTTCTTTCACCGACAGCTGACAGCTGAGAGCCGACAGCCATCAACTGCCAAACTCGGCGCGGCAGCCCAAACCCAGCCACGCCCTTCTTTCACCGACAGCTGACAGCTGAGAGCCGACAGCTCCCTAGAGCCTCTCCACCAGGATGGCCACGCCCTGGCCGCCGCCGACGCAGAGGGAGGCGAGGCCGAGGCGCTTGTCCTGGTCCTGGAGCAGGTGCAGCAGGGACACGAGGATGCGCGTGCCGCTGGCGCCAATGGGGTGGCCGATGGCGATGGCGCCGCCGCGCAGGTTGACCTTGGCGGGATCCAGCTCGGGCAGCTCCGCCAGGACGCCCAGGCTCTGGGCGGCGAAGGCCTCGTTCAGCTCGAACAGGTCGATGTCGGCCAGCTTGATCCCGGTCTTGGCCAGCAGCTTCTGGATGGCGGGCACCGGGCCGAGGCCCATGGTGGCGGGGTCCACGCCGGCCTGGGCGAACCCCAGGATGCGGGCGATGGGCTTGTAGCGCTTGGCGGCGGCCTCGGAGGCCAGCACCAGGGCGGCGGCGCCGTCGTTGATGCCGCTGGCATTGCCGGCGGTCACCGTGCCGTCCTTGCGGAAGGCGGGACGGAGCTTGGCGAGGCTCTCGGCGGTGGTATCGCCCTTTATGTATTCATCGCGGCTGAAGGCAACCTCGCCCTTCTTGCCCGCCAGGGTGACCGTGAAGACCTCCCGGTCGAAGGCGCCCGCGGCCTGGGCGGCGGCGGCCTTCTGCTGGCTGGCGAGGGCGAAGGCATCCTGGGCCTCGCGGCTGATGCCGTGCTTGGCGGCGACGTTCTCGGCGGTGATCCCCATGTGCGTGTCGCCATGCCCGCACCAGAGCCCGTCCTGGATCATGCTGTCGAGGAGCTGGGCGTGACCCATGCGAGCGCCCCAGCGGGCGCTGGGCAGCACGTAGGGGGCGTTGGACATGCTCTCGGTGCCGCCCGCCACCACGAGGTCGGCGTCGCCCATGAGGATGGACTGGGCTCCCAGGGAGATGGCCTTGAGGCCGGACCCGCAGACCTGGTTGGGGGTGTGGGCCGGAGTGGCGAAGGAGAGACCGGCCTTCAGCGCCGCGAGCCGGGCCACGTTCTGGCCGCTGCCGGCCTGCAGGACGTTGCCCATCACCACGTCGCCCACGGCCTCGGCGGCCACGCCGGCCCGGGCCAGGGCCTCGGTGATGGCCAGGGCGCCCAGCTGAACGGCTGTGAGCGGCTTGAGGCTGCCCCCGAAGGTGCCAACGGCCGTACGCGTGGCAGAGAGGATGTAGGCAGTCATGGGGGCTCCGGGGCTCGCTTCAGGGTATCGTGAGCGGGTCCGGCGATCAAAACCGCTTGCAGCCACAATGGGATTACTAAGTCCGTCCTGAAAAAGTGGGGTCTGACCTCACGCGACGGCTCCCAGCGAACCGGGAATTCGCGGAAGCGGATTCAAGGTTGCAGTGAGCCAGGCCCAAATAAGCGCAAAAAGTCGCCTGAGGTGGGCGAGGATCTTCCT
>CAIPAY010000139.1 GCA_903863195.1 uncultured Holophagaceae bacterium | reverse complement strand
TGATGTCTCCGGCAAACTCGCTGCTGGCGTCCCGGGCCGCGGCGCCGGGGTCGATCTCGGACATCGCGAAGTCCCGCGCGGCCTCGCGGATGGTGGTCTGGTCCTCGGTGAACGTGGGGAACATGGGCGCTCCAGGGTTGGCCCTAGCTTAGCAAGCGGGCGGGGCCCCCTCGCCAGGGAGGACCTGGACGGACGTCACAAGCTGCTGGGGGCTGCCGGGTTTTCGCAATGACAGGTTCAACCACCGATGAACACCGAGGAAAGCTGATGAACACCGATAAAGCCCTGCTTCTAGGCTGCACCTGAGCATGGGCTCCATCCAGCGGTGCCTATGTGGGGCTATTCACAACCCCTCATTGAAGTCACTGGCTGAGACTCTTTCAGCTCTTTTTATCAGCTTTTAATCGGTGTTCATCGGTGTTCTGTAGGCACTTGCCAGGCTCAGGCGCCCAGGACGCGGCGGAGGCGGGCCAGGGCGGCTTTGGAGCCCTCCCAGCGCATGCGCTCGTGGGCTTCGTCGAGGCTGCACCAGAGATACTCGGTGTGCTCGTCCGGGGCCAGAACCACCTCGGCGTCCCTGGAGACTTCCATGGCGAAGCAGATCTCGGTGTTGAAGCGGGGCTCGCCCTCGGGGAAGCCGAGGATGGCGGGGTCCACCCAGAAGGTGTGGGCGAAGTCCAGGGAGCGCAGGCTGCCCCGCAGACCTGTCTCCTCCTGCAGCTCGCGGTGGGCGGTCTCCTCGGGCGTCTCGCCGGGCTCCATCATGCCGGTGACGCTCTGCCACCAGAAGCCGTGCTCCGGCACCCGCAGCATCATGAGGATCTCGGGACCCGCGACGCCCCGGCGCCAGGTGAGGGCGGACACGCTGCGGGTGGGGGGCCGGACGGGCTGGAGGTCCAGGGCGAGGTAGTGGATCAGGTGGCCCTGCAGGAAGTCCGCGGCCTCCTCCCAGGTGGGCGCGCCGTCCCCGAGCAGCGAGGCGAGGCTGCAGACGCCCTTGTCCGTGAAGCCGCAGGGCGTGATCCAGCGGAAGTGGTCGAGGTTGGGGCGGACGTTGAAGGCGATGCCGTGGGTGCTGATCCAGCGGCTGAGGTGGAGGCCGATGGCCCCCAGCTTCTCGGGTCCGCGGGGCGTGTCCACCCAGATGCCGGGCGCGCCGGGCAGGCGGTCCGCCACCACGCCGAAGTCCGCGGCGGTGCGGATCATGGCCTCTTCCAGGCCGCGCACCAGCCGGCCCACGTCCTCGCGGCCGCCGCGCAGGTTGCAGATGGGGTAGGCCACGATCTGGCCCGGGCCGTGGTAGGTGACCTCGCCCCCGCGGTCCGTGCGGTGGACGCTGACGCCCTGGGTCGCCAGGAAGTCTTCGCTCATGTGGATGTCCGCCGGGGTCGCGTTGCGGCCCAGGGTGAACACAGGATCGTGCTCCAGGATGATCAACTGATCCGGCAGATCCTTCTCGCCCACCTCCCGGGCCAGCGCCTGCTGCATGCGCAGCCCCGCGGGGTAGAGCACCATCCCGAAGCGGCGGAGCTGGGCAGGGCGGGGGAGGGTGAAGCCGGTCTCGGACATGGCTTGAGTGTAGCTGGGGCAGGATGGGAGAGGTCGGACTAGGCTGTCGGCTCTCAGCTCTCAGCTGTCGGCCATCAAGGGCTCGGATGCTTCAGCGGGCAGCCAGGCGGCTGTGGCTGGGAGCCATCAGGAGTCAACGGCGGGCACTCCCACAGTTGCTCATGCGGGGCCGCCAGCTCGGCTCGTCGGCGCCTTCTTTCACTGAGAGCTGACAGCTGACAGCCGACAGCCCCCTCAGGGCAGCCGATCGTTCAGCAGCACGTTTCGGGTCTGGGCCTCGCGGTAGGCGCGGAGGCGGGCGCGGAGGGCGTCGTCGGTGCCCGCGAGGATGGCCGCGGCGAAGAGGGCCGCGTTCACGGCCCCGGCCTTGCCGATGGCCATGGTGCCCACGGGGATGCCCGCGGGCATCTGCACAATGGACAGCAGGGAGTCCATGCCGCTCAGGGCCTTGCTCTGGACGGGCACGCCCAGGACGGGCAGGGGCGTCTTGGCGGCGGCCATGCCCGGCAGGTGGGCCGCGCCGCCGGCCCCGGCGATGAGGACGCGCAGCCCCCGGCCCTCAGCCTGCTCGCAGTAGCTGAAGAGCTTGTCCGGCGTGCGGTGGGCGCTCACCACCTCGGCCTCGAAGGGGATGCCAAGCTCCTCCAGCGTCGCCGCCGTGTGCTCCATGGTCTCCCAGTCCGAGCGGGAACCCATTATCAAGCCTACAAGCGGTGCATTCGACATGGTGGACTCCAGTCTTGATAGCGGCAGACCCCACAGGATATCTCTTTTTATCTCAGTATCGGCGCAGCCGATACTGAGCGAAGCGAACGCAAGGTAGGGACCTCACCCCTCCTTGGGCCATGATGGTTGGATGGCGAACGTGGTGGTGGTGGGTGGCGGCGCGGCGGGGCTGGTGGCGGCCTGGCGGGCGGCCTCGCTGGGGCACCGGGTGCGGCTGCTGGAGGCCAACGGGCGGCTGGGTGTGAAGCTCCGTATCAGCGGCGGCGGGAAGTGCAACCTCACCCACGACGGCCCGCCCCAGAGCCTGCTCGCGGCCTTTTCCCGGGACCAGGGGCGGTTCCTGCGCCCCAGCCTGCACGCCTTCGACAACCAGGCCCTGCTGGAGCTGCTGCGCCGGGAGGGCGTGGCGACCTACACCCGGGAGAACGGCCGCGTCTTCCCCCTGGACCGGCCGGGCAGCGCCGCCGCCGTGGTGGAGGCCTTCGAGACCCTGGTGGCGCGGGCTGGCGTCCAGGTGCAGACCGGCGCCCGGGTGCTGGGCCTGGAGGGGCAGGCGCCCCGGCTGACGGCGGTGCGCCTAGAGCAGGAGTGCCTGGCGGCGGACGTCTTCATCCTGGCTACCGGCGGCGCCAGCTATCCCGAGACCGGCACCCGCGGTGAGGTGCTGGGCTGGCTGCAGGCTCTGGGCATCCCCATCCGGCCCTGGTTTCCCGCCCTGGCCCCCATCCCGCTCCAGCGCCCGCGACCGCACTGGGAAGGCGTGGCGCTGCGCGGGGGCGAGCTGCGGCTGACCGCGGGCCCCGACGGCCGTCGCCTGGCGGTGTTCGCCGGGGACCTGCTGTTCACCAAGGTCGGCCTCAGCGGCCCGGCGGTCCTGGAGCTCAGCCAGGCCACGGAGCGGGCGCGGCGGGAGGGCGCGGCCTGGCTGACCTACGCCACGCTCCCGGAGCCGCCCGAGGCCGTGGATGCGGCGCTCCAGGCCGAGCAGCGCAGCAATCCCCACCTGCGGGCCGCCACCTGGCTGGGGCGCCACTTGCCGGAACGACTGGTGGAACCCCTGCTGCTGGAGGCCGGGATGAGCCCCGCGGGCGCCCTCAAGGACCTCCCCCGGGACGCACGGAGGACCCTGGTGGCCCTGGTGACCGCGCTGCCCTTGGGCGCCCCCCAGGCCGTGTCCCTGGCTCGGGGTGAGGTGGCCGCCGGAGGCGTGGACCTGAGCGCCGTGGATCCGCGCACCCTGGCCCTGCGCGGCTGGGAGAACCTCCGCGTCTGCGGCGAGCTGCTGGACCTCGACGGCCCCGTCGGTGGCTACAACCTCCAGGCCGCCTTCAGCACCGGCTACGCCGCTGGCAGCCTCTGAACCTTGGTGGCTGCTGGATCAGAGTTAGAAAGAAAATGAAGGGAGATAAGCGGAGGACTGCCGAGGCGCGGAGGGGAGCGGAGAAAAGCAAAAAGGCAAGGAGGGCAACGAAAGCAACGAAAGCGTTCCCTCCGCTCTCCTCCGCTCCTCCGTCCTTTCTCCGCTTATCAATTTCCTTTCGCAGTTCCAAGTTCAGCTTTTCTCCGCGCCCCTCCGCCGTCTCCGCGACCTCTGCGAGCGTGGTTTTCTTTAAGGTTCATCGCGCTTTACCGGGGAAGGCGACTCTGGTTTTCGCCAAGTCCCGGCTCCGAAACCTGGCTAAGCACCGGAAACAGATCGTCACTCAGGCGCCACGACATGGACCGTACCTGCGGAGCACCTGCGCCTGCGCCGCAGCGCAAGGACATCTGGCTAAGGGAACCCTTCTCGCCATCGGGGTGGCTATCCCCTTCATCCCCTTAATCCCTGTTTCTTATTGCTTTATTAACAGGGATGCAGGGGAT
>CAIPAY010000138.1 GCA_903863195.1 uncultured Holophagaceae bacterium | reverse complement strand
GTCCCAGGTATGCTGGAGGGCCATGCCTACGCCCAAACCCGCCAGCCGCCGAGCCCTCCGTCTCAGCCGCCCAGACTCCATGCGCTGGCTCACGGTCATGGTCGTGTTCAGCCACCGCACCTTCCGCTGGTCCCTGACCCGCCGCAAGATGCTCTGGGCCATCGGCCTGGTGCTGGGTTTTTGGGCCCTGGCCATGATCGGCTCGGGCTACGGCTTCTGGGCGACGAAGAAGATCATGAGCTTCGGCCGCCTGCAGCAGGAGACCCAGGAGCAGCAGGATCAGCTGCGGTCCTCCCTGGATCAGGCGCAGGCC
The DNA here is from genome assembly GCA_903863195.1 of uncultured Holophagaceae bacterium. GTDB lineage: Bacteria > Acidobacteriota > Holophagae > Holophagales > Holophagaceae > Geothrix. The sequence goes on along the minus strand of CAIPAY010000138.1, from coordinate 47,611 downwards.
CTGGAGAACGAGGTGACGGCCCTGCGCAAGCAGCACACGGAGCTGATGCGGCTGCTGGATCCCAAGGCCCCCGCAGGGACCGTCCTGCCCACCCCGCCGGGCCAGCCCTCCGCCGCCCCGGTGCCTCCGGGTACCCAGGAGAAGCTCTCGCGCCTCCGCCAGGACCTCGACTACACCGCCAAGCAGGCCGCCGTGGTGCGGGCCCACATGGCGCCGGTCATCCGCGCCTGGTCCCACACGCCTTCGATTCCCCCCACAGCGGGCTATCTCAGCTCCGGGTTCGGTGTCCGGCTCAGCCCCTTCATGCGCAAGAACGAATCCGACGACGGCCTCCTGGGCTACCACTCGGGCATCGACATCAGCAACAGCCTCGGCACCCCGGTACAGGTCACGGCCGACGGCGTCGTGGTCGAGGCCGGCTGGATGGACCGCTACGGCTGGGGCGCACGGGTGCGCCACTCGGAAGAACAGGAGACGCTCTACGCCCACCTGGACCATCTCAATGTGGTGTTGGGCCAGCAGCTCTCGCGCGGCGACATCCTCGGCACCATGGGCCGCTCTGGCAACGCCACCGGCGTCCACCTGCACTACGAGGTCCGCCGGAACGGCCAGCCCGTGAATCCCCAGCCTTACCTCCGCCTCCAGCGCCAGTGGCTCCAGGCCATCCGCAAATCCTGATCGAAGGAGTGCCCCATGGGTTTCTTCAGCAGCAAGCCCAAGCCCGAGCCCGCCCCCGCGATCCACTCCCTCCTCGGGAAAGACGTGCTCCTCAAGGGCGAGATCCACACCGGCGGCCGCAGCTTCCGCATCGAGGGCACCGTGGAAGGCACCATCCACTCGGTGGGCGAGGTCTCCATCGCCCCCGGCGGACTGGTGACCGGCACCATCCTGGCCAAGCACCTGGTGGTCACCGGGCGCGCCCTCGGCATCATGAAGATCTCGGACTGCCTCGAGATCCACGGCACCGGCTATGTGGAGGGCGAGGTCGAGGTCGGCTCCCTCGTGGTGGACGAGGGCGGCACCCTGCAGGGCGTCTGCGTGCGCCGGGACCGCTCCGGTGCCCATGAAACCCTGGCTGCGGGCACCCTGGCCACCAGCGAGCTCGGCGCCTCCGGCAAGCTTCTCTAGCTAGCGGAAGAGCGGCCCGGGATCGGTCTTGACGCCCAGGTAGGCGTAGGCCGCGTCCGTGGCTTTGCGGCCCTGGGGCGTGCGGTCCAGGAAGCCCACCTGCATGAGGTAGGGCTCCACCAGATCCTCCAGGGCCCCGTCATCCTCACCCAGGGCCGCAGCGAGGGTGCGCAGGCCCACGGGGCCGCCCCGGTGCTTGTGGCAGAGGGTGTGGAGGTAGTCCCGGTCCAGGCCGTCCAGGCCCAGGTCGTCCACCTCGTGCAGCTTGAGGCAGGCCTCGGCGGACTCGATGGTGATGGTGCCGTCGCCCTTCACCTCGGCGTAGTCGCGGCACCGCCGGAGCAGGCGGTTGCAGATGCGCGGCGTGCCGCGGCTGCGCCGGGCGATGGCCTCGGAGCCGGCTTCGGAGAGGTGGATGCCCAGCAGCTCGGCCGAGCGCCGACCGATGATGGCCAGGTCCACCCGGGTATAGAACTCCAGGCGGTGCACCAGGCCGAAGCGGTCGTGGAGCGGCTTGGAGATCAGGCCGGCCCGGGTGGTGGCGCCCACCAGGGTGAAGGGCCGCAGGTCCACCTTGAGGGTCTGGGCGCTGGGCCCCTGGCCGATGAGGATGTCGAGCTTCCGATCTTCCATGGCGGAGTAGAGCATCTCCTCGATGGGCGCCGAGAGCCGGTGGATCTCGTCGATGAACAGGAACTCGCCCGCCTCCAGGTTGGTGAGGATGGCCGCGAGGTCGCCCTTCTTCTCCAGGGCCGGAGCCTGGATCACCTTGCAGGGCGCGCCCATCTCGTTGGCCAACACGTGGGCCAGGGTCGTCTTGCCCAGTCCCGGAGGACCAAACAGCAGCACGTGGTCCAGCACCTCTCCCCGCTGGGTGGCCGCCTGGAGAGCGATCTCCAGCCGGGCCTTCACCTTGGCCTGGCCGATATATTCCTGAAGCCGCTGCGGCCTGAGGGAATATTCGCCTGGGTCCTCGGTGTCGGTGGTGGGATCGAGGTCGGGGTGTCGGTGCATGACTCCTATTCCCGCATGGGACTTCCACTTGTGTCCAGCCAGTGGACGGATAATCTTGGTTCACGCCCGACAAGCCCCGCCGCTGTCCTCTGTCCCCCGAGACCTGCTGTGCCCCAGCGCTACCACCTCCTCATTCGCGACCGCCACGGGTTCGAACGCACCGTGCCCGTGTCCCGGTCCATCACCCTGGGGCGCCAGAGCCTCTGCGATGTGGTGCTGTCGGACAGCATGATCAGCCGCGCCCACCTCCGCCTCGAGCTGCAGGGAGAGACCTGGTGGGCCGAGGACCTCGGCACAACCCACGGCAGCACCTGCGGCGAGCAGCAGCTTGGCCGCATGGTCTGGGCCCCGGGAACCCCCCTGCGCCTGGCCGACGGCGCCTATACCCTCACCCTGCTCTGCTCGGATCAGAGCAGCTCGGAGCTGCACCTCCAGGCCATCCTGGAGACGGCCCAGCTCCTGGCCGAGGAAGTGGACCTGGAAGACCTGCTGGAACAGTCCCTGGACAAGCTGCTGGCCATCTCGGGCACGGACCGGGGCTTCCTCATGCTGCTCGAGGACGGTGAGCTCACCCCCCGGGTGCAGAGGAACCTGGGCCAGGAGCTGGAAGGCAGCATCCACCTCTCCCTGTCCAGCGTCCGCAAGGTCTTCGAGACCGGCGAGCCCATCTGGATCCTCAATGTCTCCGAGGACGACCTGCTGCAGAACCAGCACTCCATCCAGCGGCTCGAGCTGAAGACCATCCTCTGCCTGCCCCTGCTGCTGCAGGGCCGGCGCCTGGGCGTGGTCTACCTGGACAGCCGGCGGCCCATCACCGAACCCCCCGACCGCGAGACCTTCGAGGCCATCGTGGCCCTCTGCGCTATCGCCATCGAGCGCACCCGCCTCTCCGAAGAGAACCTGCGCAGCCACGTGCTGGCCACCGTCGGCCAGGTGGCCAGCTCCATCGTCCATGACTTCAAGAACGGCCTCTTCGTGCTGCGGGGCCACGCCGACCTGCTGGAGCTCTCCACGGAGGACCCAAAGGTCCGCCACCACTCCCAGAAGATCCTCCAGTGCGTAGACCGGCTGACCCACCTCAGCCAGGACGTCCTCGACTTCGCCAAGGTCCGGGAGCCGCGCCGCGAGACCGTGGACCTCCGGTCCTTCCTCGATGCCATCCTCGAGCCCCTGGTTCCCCGGGCCGCGGAGCTGGGCGTCAACCTCCACGCCGAGGGTCCCTCCTGCCTCGTGAAGCTGGATCCCGGCCGCTTCACCCGGGTGATGGAAAACCTCCTGGCCAACGCCCTCGACGCCACCCAGGACCTCAGCGGCGAGATCCTCGTCGCCTGGCACTCGGTAAACGGGGGCATCCAGATCCACGTCAAGGACCAGGGACGGGGCATGCCGCGCCGGATGATCAAGCGGATCTTCGAGCCGTTCTTCACCTACGGCAAGAAGAAGGGCACGGGCCTGGGCATGGCCACCGTGAAGAAGATCGTGGACGAGCACGGCGGCAGCCTGGAGTTCCTGAGCGAGGAGGGCCTGGGCACCGAGGTCATCGTCACGCTGCCGGACCATCCCATCACCGGCGTCAGCAAGACCATCGAGGCGACCACGGGCAAGAACCCCGTCGTGCGCCCGGACGCGCCATGACCGCCCTCCGGATCGGTCAGGGCTTCGACGTCCACCGGTTCGCGACGCCCGAGGAGGGCCGCCCGCTGATGCTCATGGGCTGCGCCATCCCCCATGACCGCGGCCTCGCCGGGCATAGCGATGCGGACGTGATGCTCCATGCCCTCATGGATGCCCTGCTGGGCGCAGCCGGGCTCGGTGACATCGGCCAGCACTTCCCGGACACGGACGCGGCCTACAAGGGCGCCGACTCAGCACGCCTGCTGGAGCAGGTCATGGGGGATCTGTCCGAGCGGGGCTGGCGCGTCGTCAATGCCGATGTCTGCCTGATCGGGGAGCGCCCCAGGATCGGCCCCCACCGCCAGCAGATGCGCGACCGCGTGGCGCCCCTGCTGGGTCTCTCCTCCGACCTGCTCAACGTGAAGGCCACGACGACGGAGCGGCTGGGCTTCACCGGCCGCGGCGAGGGCCTGGCGGCCCAGGCAGTGGTGCTCCTCCAGCGCAGCTGACCGCACAGCCGATGAGACCGGGCGGCCCTTCATCGCATATGATGGGTGTTCCGGAGGCTTCATGAAGTTTCACCCCGCTGTTCCCGCCCTGGTGCTGCTGGCCGCCGCATCCTTCACTGCCTGCAGGAAGGTGCCTCTCACGCCCAGCGCCCCGATTCCCGCGGGCACGGTGGTCTTCCGCTTCACCCGGGCCATCCGTGGCCCCGTCGAGCTCACCGTGGACGGCGCCCGCATCCCCGTCCAGCAGCCGTCCAAGGAGGCCCGCAGCCTCCAGATCAGCGGACTCGCCACGGGCAAGCACCGGTTCTTCCTCACGAGTCAGGCGGAGACCTTCAGCCCCGACTCCGGGGAGCTCGACCTTCCCGCGGATCGGGGCCTCTACCTGGTCGCGCTCACGCAGAAGTTTGATGCGGTCCTCTACGGCAAGCCGGATCAGCTGCCTCCCGCGGAGGGGCTTCCCGGCGTCACCGCCCTGCTCATCAAGTAGCCGCCCTGTGGCGCGGGTGGCCCGGACGCACCAAGGGGACCGCCTCCTCCGCGGCGGGGACACCCTCCTGGCCAGCTGCCTGCAAGCTGGCGTTCCGGTGGCCTCGGCCTGCTCCGGCCGCTGCGCCTGCGGCCGCTGCCTAGTCACCGTGCTCCGGGGCGCCGAGCACCTGGAGCCCTGCGCCCCTCCCGAGACGGCCCTGCTGGGCAGGCTGGAGGCCGGCCCTGACCAGCGCCTGGCCTGTCAGTGTCCCCTGCCCCCCGAGGCGCATGAGCTGATCATCACGGCTGGCTACTGGTGAGGCTCCGAACCTGGGCCGCCCTGGGCCTCACCCCGCTCCTGGGGCTGGGGGCCTTCTGCGCCTGGAAGACCCGAGCCGTGGCCCGGGAGCTCATCGACCCGCCCTTTTACCGGGCACAGCCCCTCGCGCGGGTGGAGGGCACCTACCGGGAGCTGGCCCAGGGCCAGGATGGCGATCCCGGCGGCACCTGGACCAGCGCCGAGGTCGAGGGTCTCCAGCTCTGGCGCTTCGCCCGGCCCACGCCTTCCCCGGGCCTGGTGCTGCTGCTGCACGGCTTCGGGGATGACCGCTGGGGCACCAGCCCGGCCCTGAAGTGGTTCCCGAGGCTCGATGCGGCGATCTTCACTTACCGTCGGCGGGATGATGCCCTGCGTCGGGGCGGCCCGGTGCCGCCCGTGACCTTCGGCGCGCTGGAAGCAAAGGAGGTGGTCCGCATGGTCCACCACCTGGAGGCCACGGGGCTGCCCCGGCGGCGGATCCTGCTGCTGGGCCGCAGCCTGGGCGCCTCCGTGGGCCTGCTGGCCCTGGCCGACCTCGAGCGGGAGGGCCGGGGGCCCCTGGCCGGCATCATCTGGGAGGGCGCCCCGGCCAGCTCCCGCAGCTTTGCGGAGCGCCTGGTGCGGGGCCCGGAGGATCGGCTCTGGCACGTGCTGGCCCCCCCCATCGGGGCCACGGCGGCCCGCCTGGCCGGTCGCTGGGGCGGCTATGCCCCGGAGGCCACGGACCTCGTCCAGAGTCTGGCGGGGCTGCGCCTAGCCACCCCCAGCCTCTGCTTCCTGGCGACCCAGGACCGGCTGGCCCCGCCCCCGGTCCAGCGGCAGCTGGCGGCCCAGTTCGAGCACAGCCGGGTGGTCGAAGTGAACACCTGGCACCTGCACTGCGCCGAAGTGCTGGGTCCAGGCTACACCGCCGCCATTCGCGACTCCGTGCAGGCCTGGTTCCCGGCGGGCAAGGACAAGGGCCCCGCAGGGCCCTGAATCCCGTTCAGCTGAGTCCCCGCCCTAGTCGTCCTCGTTGGCGGAGACGGTGGCGCGCAGCAGCTTGGGGGTGATGCGCTGGACGATGGGCTCGAACACCTTGTTCACCAGTTCCTCGTCGTAGGAGACTTCAGTGCCGCCCCCGGCCACCTTCACCCCGGTGTCATCCAGCTTGTCCTCGTCCTTCCATGCGCCCAGGATCTCGCCGGTCTCCACCTCGATGAGGCGGATGTCCAGGCGGCCCGTGAAGGAGGCCTTCTTGACGTTGACGCTGCCGGCCACGGCTCCGGCCATGCCGCTGCCGGTCACCTTGCCCACCAGGGCGCCCACGCCCCAGCCCGAGCTGAAGCCGGCTTCCTTGTAGGCGAACCGCGTGACCTTGCCGGTCATCACGTATTTGACCCCAAGCAGCTTGCCGATCTTTTGGACGGTGGCAGTGTCCACCTCGCCGCTCTGCTGGAAGTTCAGCTCTCCCCGTATCTCCTGGAGGCGCTCCCGCTCGATGACGCGGATCTTGTTCTTGCCCTTCTCCACGATCTCCGTGGTGAAGAGATCCCGCAGCTGGTTGGAGATGGTCCCCATCTGGTTACCCCAGCCGCCGTGGCGCCAGCCATGCCAGGCGTCGGGCGCGGCCTTGAATTCCAGGATGGCAATGCGGGGCAGCTTCGCCTTGTCCTCTTTGGACAGCTTCTTCTGGGCCAGGGCAGGAACCGTGATCGCAAAGACCGCGAGCAGGGATAATACTAGTGTGCGGATGCGCATAGAGGCTCCCAGGATGGAGTTGGGTTCTGAGGGCGCTCGACCAGTCGCCTAGTCGTCGATGAGCTTGCTGCGCAGTTCCTTGCCCAGCTTGAAATAGACCACCCGCTTGGGGGGAACCTGGATGCTCTCCCCGCTGCGGGGGTTGCGCCCCTGGCGGGCGCGCCGATCGCGGAGGCGGAAGCTGCCGAAGCCGCGCAGCTCAACGCCCTCGCCCGTGGTGCGGAGCGACTCGATGATGCTCTCCAGGAAGGTGTTCACCAGGAGATCCGCATCCTTCTTGCCAAGCTCGAGCTGCTTCATCAGGTGACGGGAGAGGTCAGCCTTGGTGAGGGTCTCCATTGATTCCATGGGAACTCCGTAAGGGTTAATCAGTATGGATGCACAAGGGCAGTCCTCAATAAATCCCCCATCCGAGCCCTTTGGTCAAGGGGGACATCTCCATCTATTTGAAAAAAAGAAGGCCCCCCCGCCCGGAAGGGGGGGGGGGAACCCTTCAATCCATCAGCCACTCGAGCAGGAACCGGGGTCCCTCCCCGCTGCCCCCATGGGTCCGATAGTCCCGCTCCTTGCCGGACCAGGAGCCGGAGAGGTCCACATGGACCCAGGAAGCCTGGCCCACGAACTCCCGCAGGAACAGGCCGGCGGTAATGGTCCCACCCCACCGGATGCCCGTGATGTTCTTCAGGTCCGCCAGGGGGCTCTTCAGCAGGTCCGAGTATTCCTCCACCAGGGGCAGCTGCCAGAGGTACTCGCCCACGGCGCCGCCCGAGTCCACGAGCCGGTCCACCAGCTTCTGGTCGGTGCCCATGACCGCGGAGACCCCATCGCCCATGGCGACCAGCGCCGCACCGGTGAGGGTGGCCAGGTCCACGACGTGGTCAGCGCCCAGTTCGCTGGCGAGGTGCAGCAGGTCGGCCAGCACCAGGCGGCCCTCCGCGTCCGTGTTGAGCACCTCTACGGTCTTGCCGCTGCGGGTGCGCAGGACATCACCGGGCTTGTAGCTGGAGCCCGAGGGCATGTTCTCCACCAGGCCCAGGAGGCCCGTCACCTGGACGGGCACGTCCAGCTGGGCGCAGGCGACCAGGGTGGCCAGCACAATGGCCGCGCCGGTCATGTCGTCCTTCATGGTCTCCATGCCGGAGCCGTCCTTGAGGGACAGGCCGCCGGAGTCGAAGCAGACGCCCTTGCCCACGAGCACCACATGTTTCTTGGGCTTTTCCTTGGGCTTGTACTCCAGCTTGACCACCCGGGGCGGCCGGGCGCTGCCCTGCCCCACGGCGAGCACCGACCGGAAGCCGCCCTTCTCCAGCGCGGGCACGTCCAGGATCTCGCAGTGGATCTTGTGCTGCTTGGCGAGCTTCGCGGCAGTTTCTGCGAAGACTTCGGGATAGAGATCGCCGGCGGGGGTGTTGGCCAGATCCCGGACCCGGTGGCACGCGGCCACCCCGGCCTCGACCACGGGCAGCTTGCGCCGCGCCTTGCGGGTGTCGTCGCCGTTCGTAAAGACCTCGACCGAAGTGAACTGCTTGGCTTCAGGCTTGCCACCCTTGAACGCCACGAAATCGTAGTTAGCGAGCAGGACCCCTTCGGTCACTGCGATCTGCACGGCGTCGTGATCGAGGGTGGATGTGGACGGTGACAGCACGCCGATCTTCTTCCACTTCTTCTTCAGACAGAACCGCCCGGCGGCGCCCACGGCCTTACGGATCTTGTTGAGGGTCACCTTCTCCTCGTCACCGAGGCCGACCAGCACCATCCAGCGGCTCTCCTTGACGCCATTGGGGTGATGGAGTGGAACAACTTCAAGATAGTCCGCCTTGAAGTCCTCCTCATCCATCACCTGCCGGGCGACCTTGCTGATGGCGAGCGGCAGACGGTGGCGTTCACGGCCCGAAAAGACGGGAACGATCAAGGCATCACCAGCAAAATCCTTACCGGTCTGAGAGCTGATATCCACTGAAGGCATAGGGTTTCCTCCTCGTGATCGAGCCTAGGAGCAGGACGGAAAAAAGGAAAGCCCATTTTTCGATCGTTAGCGACCGCAACATCCCAGTCGGTTAGGGCCAACTTTTCCTTACTTAGCCGTCAAATCTGTCGATTGGGCGAATCCTATTTTGTTGTTTACAACAAATAGGATTCGCCTGGCCAGGGCCTGTCAACAGGAAGGCCGTTCCCATTCAGGCCGCGCTGGCCCGCTTCAGGAGCTCTTCGAAGCGCTCGAACAGGTGGGCCCGGGGCCCCTTGGGCTGGCGCTTGAGAACCATGCCGGCCTGATCCGGCGTGCGCCCCCCCTTGGCCTGGTTGCAGGAGAGGCAGCAGCCCACCAGGTTCTGCCAGGTGGTGGAGCCGCCCTGGCAGACCGGGATGACATGGTCGACGGTGGTGGCCTTCTTCGCACAACCCTCGTATTGGCAAATGTAATGATCCCGTCGGAGGACCCTGCGCTCCAGCCTGCCCAGCAGCAACTTGGAGTCGCTGCAGGCCTGGACATGGGGGAAGATGATCAGTTCGAGGCGGACCTCCAGGTTGCCATGCCGCTCAAAGGTGGCTGGATTCAACACATGGGCCCGGCCTGCCACGACGGCGCAGAGCGCCCGGCGACGGCTGACTTCCTGCATGGGGACATAGTTCCGGTCCACGGCAATGACCTCCCCGGCCCCGTGTCGTTCCTTCCCTTTCAGCATCGCACCCTCGCGGTTGCCCGAATCCTAAGGCAAATGCGGGAATTGTGAAGTGAATTATTCGGTCTCTTCCGGCAGCGCGGCCGGGGTCCCGGACTCCAGGAACGGCATGGCCTCCACGTCCTTGAGCTTCCGGGTCATCACGTTGGACCGGGTGGTGACCTCGCCCACCTTGTTGGCCGCCTCCTGCAGCTTCTTCTCGACGGCCTTGAGGCTGTCCGTGAAGCGCCCGAACTCGGTCTTCACCTCGCCGAGGACCTTCCAGACGTCTGCGCTCTGCTTGGTGATGGCCAGGGTCTTGAAGCCCACCTGCAGAGCATTCAGGAGGGCCGACAGGGTCGTGGGGCCCACCACGGTGACCCGGTAGTCCCGCTGAAGCCGCTCGAACAAGCCCCGGCACCGCAGCACTTCCGCATAGAGCCCCTCCGAAGGGAGGAACAGCAGCGCGAAGTCCGTGGTGAGGGGCGGGCGGAGGTACTTCTCGCAGATGCCCTTGGCCTCGGTGACCACCCGGGCCTCCAGGGCCTTGGAAGCGGCCTGGACCCCGGACAGGTCCGCCAGCTCCTGGGCATCCATGAGCCGCTGGTAGTCCTCCAGGGGGAACTTGGCGTCGATGGGCAGCCAGACGGGCTGGTCCTCGGAGGGGCCGGGCATGCGGACAGCGAAATCCACGGCCTCGCGGCTGTCGGGGTTCACCCGCACCTGGGCTTCGAACTGCTGCGGCGCCAGGAACTGGGCCAGCAGGCCGCCCAGCTGGGCCTCGCCCAGCATGCCGAGGGTCTTGAAGTTGCCCATCACCCGCTTGAGGCCGCCCACGTCCTGGGCCAGGGTCTGCATCTCGCCCAGGCCCTTGTGTACGGCCTCCAGGCGGTCGCTGACCTGCTTGAAGCTCTCGCCCAGGCGCTTCTCCAGGGTGTCGTGGAGCTTCTCGTCCACGGTCTGCCGCATCTGCTCCAGCTTGGCGTCGTTGCCCTTCTGCAGGGTCTCGAGCTGCAGGCGCACCGCATCCTGCACCTCCAGCAGGCTCCGGCGCTGCTCCTCCCGGCCCAGGGTGAGGGCCGCCTGGAGGTCCTTGGCGAGCTCCCGGAAGCGGTCGGCGAGGCCCTCGGCCAGGGCCTTCTGGTGCTCGGCCTTGGAGGTCGCCAGGTTCTGCCCCAGGCCCGTCAGCTGGTCCCGCAGGGGGCCCAGCTGGGTGCCGAGGTCCGCCTGGCTGTCCCGCCGGGCCCGGCCGATCTCCTCAGTGAGCTGGCGCTGGAGGGCCTCCAGGCCAGGGTCGCGCCGGGGCCGCAGGGCCGCCCAGACGGCGATGGCCGCGGTGAGGAGGATCAGGAGCTCGAGGGTCAGCTGCAGGTTCATGGGTTGATTATCGCCGGTCCGACTGGTCAGGCAGTGTCCATTCCGCGTGGCGGCCCTCGCCATCCGCGGCCAGGGTCAGGTCCGCAACCCAGGGGGAGGGCCAGGGGCCGCTGGTGCCCGCCCACTCCACGACCAGCCGGTCCGAGGGACTCAGGGTCTCCTCCAGGCCCAGGGTCCAGGCCCCCTCCGGGCCGGGCCGGTAGAGGTCCAGGTGGAACAGGCTCCCTTCGGGCAACTCGTAGCGGTGCAGCACGGCATAGGTGGGCGAGGCCACGGCGTCGGGATCGCCGCCCAGGCCCCGCAGGAAGCCCCGGGTCCAGGTGGTCTTGCCCGCCCCCAGCTCGCCCCGCAGCAGCCAGGTCCCGCCAGGGGGGGTGAGCCGGGCCAGCGCTTCGCCCAGGGCCTCGGTCTCCCCTTCGTCGATCAGGAACCGCTCAGCCACGCAGCAGCTCCGGCAGCAGGTCCGCGAGGTCGTGGGGCAGCAGGCCGGGGCCCGGAAGACGATCCGCCGCAGCACCGTGGAACCAGACTGCGGTGGCCACGGCCTCGCGCATGGGCAGGCCCTGGGCGCGGAACCCGGCCACCATGCCCGCCAGCAGGTCGCCGCTCCCGCCGGTGGCGAGCCCGGGGTGGCCGGTCGGATTGATCCAGAGGTCGGGGCTGGCGCCGCCGGCGATGACGCTCTGGGCGCCCTTCAGCAGCAGCACTCCGGGCTTGCCGGCGGCCACGTCCCGAGCCTGGGCCAGCCGCTCGTCCATGAGCAGGGGCCGAGCCAGGTGGAAGAGGCGGGCGAACTCGCCGGGATGGGGGGTGATGGCGGTGCCGGGCCGATCCATCCAGCGCGGGCCCTCGCCTTCCTTGAGGGCGGAGGCGTCCACCACCAGGGGGCCTTGCCAGTCCGGCACCTCAGTGATGCCGCCGGGACCCACCAGCAGCACATCGGCCTCGGCGGGCACCTTGCCACGCCAGGGCTGCACCATGGCCTCGGGCACCTGGGCGGCGATCTCCGCCCGGACCTCGGGGTCGGTCAGGACCGTCACCAGCCCGGCCCCTACCCGGAGGGCGCCCAGGGCCGCCAGCACGGCGGCGCCACTCATGCCGAGGCTGCCGGCACGGATGGCCACGTGGCCGAAGCTGCCCTTGTGGGAGTCCCAGGCGCGGGGGGCCAGGGCAGGCCGCTCCAGCAGCGCCAGGTGGCCCGTGGGGACTTGGTCGAGGGGGATGGACACCAAGGTGATCTCGCCGCACCAGTTCCGGGCGGGCAGCAGGCCGTGACAGACCTTGCGGGCGCCGAAGCAGGCGGTCTTCACCGCGCGCACCGCCTCGCCCGGCACCTCGGCGGAGCTGGGGTCGAGACCCGAGGGCAGGTCCAGGGCCAGGACGGGCAGGCCGCTGGCGTTCAGCGCCTGCACCCAGGCGGCCGCAGGACCCTCGAGTGGCCGCGTGGTGCCGAGGCCGAAGAGGCCGTCCACCACCCAGCCCCGCCAGGCGGCCATGGTCTGCGCGGGAGCCTCGGTGGTGAGGACAGTCTGCCCGAGGCCCTGCCAGAGCCGAGCCTGCTGCGCCGCGTCCCCCTGCCAGTGGGGTTGGGCGAAGGGCGACCAGACGGTGACGGCCCGCCCCTGCAGGTGGGCGAGGCGGGCCAGCGCCAGGGCGTCGCCCCCGTTGTTGCCGGGACCGGCCAGGACCTGGAGGGGCTCTCCGGGTGGCAGGAGCGCCAGCGCACCCAGGGCGGCGTGCTCCTGCAGGACCAGCGACGCCACGCCCCAGCCTCCAATGGCCTGGCGTTCCGCGGCCCGCATCTCGTCGGCGGTGAGGAGAGGGATCATGGGACCAGTCTAATCCCGTTGTCCGAGCTGCGCCGCCAGAGCCCGGGGATAGAGCTCCATCTCCGCGCCATAGACCCGCCGCTGCAGGTCCTCCGCGGTGTCTCCGGGCAGCACCGGCACCCGCAGCTGGTCCAGGACCCGGCCGTGGTCGTATTCGCCATCCACCAGGTGCACGGTGGCACCCGACTCGGCTTCCCCTGCCGCCAGCACCGCGCGGTGGACGTGCATGCCGTACATCCCGGGACCACCGTAGCGGGGCAGCAGGCCCGGGTGGATGTTGAGGATGCGCCCGCTCCAGCGGGTCGGCACCGTGAGCTTCTTCAGCCAGCCGCAGAGGCAGATGACCTCGGCGCCTGCAGCCTCTGCAGCCCGGTAGCAGGCCTCGGAGAAGGCCTCGTCCGAGTCGAAATTGCCCCTCGCCACCACGGCCATGGGCAGGCCCTCGGCCTCAAGCCGGGCGATGCCGCCGGCCTTGGCGGTGGAGGCCAGCCCCAGCACGGGCAGGCCGGGCACCCGGCCCTCGCGGCAGGCCCTGAGCAGGTTCAGGGCGTTGCCGCCGGTGCCGGAGATGAAGAAGGCGATCCGCCTCACTGCAGGGCCGTCAGCACCGCCACATCCGCGATGTCCTGGGGGCTGCAGCCGCGACTGAGGTCATTGGCCGGACGGGCGAGACCCTGGAGGAAGGGCCCGATGGCGGCTGCCCCACCCATGCGCTCGGCGATCTTGTAGCTGATGTTGCCGGCGTCGAGATCCGGGAAGACCAGGACGTTCGCCCGGCCCGCCACGGCGGAGCCCGGCGCCTTGCGGCTGCCCACGGAGGCCAGCAGCGCGGCATCGGCTTGGAGCTCGCCGTCCGCTGCCAGATCCGGCGCCTTCTCCTTGAGGATGGCCAGGGCCGCCCGCACCTTGTCCACCCGGGGATGCTCGGCGGAGCCGCGCGTGGAGAAGCTCAGCAGCGCAACCCGAGGCTCCACGCCCATGACGCTGCGGGCGTTCCCCGCGGCGGCGAGGGCGATGTCTGCCAGCTGCTCCGGCGTGGGATCCGGCACCACGGCGCAGTCCGCGAAGATCACCGCACCCTGCTCACCGAAAGATGCGTCCGGGTGGATCATCATGAAGAAGCTGGAGACGGTCTTGATGCCCTTGGCGGCGCCGATGGCCTGGAGGCAGGCGCGGACAGTCTCCGCGGTGGTGTTGAGCGCCCCAGCCACCATGCCGTCCCCATGGCCGGTCTGGACCTGCATGGCCCCGAACCAGAGGGGGTTGCTGAGGGCTTCCAGGGCCTGGACCTCGGTGATGCCCTTGGCCTTGCGGCGCTCGTAGTACGCGCCAGCGAGTTCAGGCAGCAGCGGGCTGGTGGCGGGGTCCACAAGCTGCGCACCATTCAAGGACAGGCCCAGGGCCGCGCCCCGCTTGGCCATGTCAGAGGGATCGCCCAGGATCGTGAGGTGGCAGAGGCCCTGGTCCAGCAGCATCTGGGCCGCCTGGAGCGTGCGGTCCTCACGGCCCTCCGGCAGCACGATGTGGCGCTGCAGTACCTTGGCCCGCTCGCGGAAGCGCTCCATCCAGAGGGAGTGGTTGGCGTTGGTCAAGGGAGCCTCCTGCGGCAGGATGTGAGGTAAAAGAGTCAGGCGTCGGCGAGGAAGGTCCGGGCGTCGATGCCCGTGCGCTCGCGGAACGTGTCCGCCAGGCTGGGCACGCCAGAGCTGGCCTCGTCGAGGTACATCGCTTCGATGCGATGCATGGGGATGAAGCGGGTACTGAGGGCCACCTGATCAGCCTGCCCCGTGCGGACGAGACTCAGCACCTCTTCCCAGGGGATCAGGTCCAGGCCGCGCAGGGCGATGCCCGCGGCCTCCAGGCCGAGGATGCGGCCCCAGAAGCGCTCCCGGGGGGACTGCGCCACCACCACCACCAGGTCACCGGAACGGAAGGGCATGGGCAGGGGCATGGCGGACTCCAGGGTTTCTAAAGGGCCGGCCCCTCGACAATGAGGCGCCCTTCCGTGAAGCCTTCCATGGCCCAGCGCGGGCCTTCGAAGCCATTGCCGCTGGCGCGGACTCCGCCGAAGGGCGCGGCGTCGAGCCGGAAGGTGGGAGGCAGGTTGAGCAGCACCCCGCCTGCCCGCAGCGTGGTCTCCGCCAGGCGGAGGTGGCGCTGGTCCCGGCTGTAGGCGCTGGCCCGCAGCCCGAAGCGGGTGGCCGCGGCAAGGGCGAGGCCCTGTTCGAAGGAGTCCACCGGGGTCAGCACGGTGACAGGCGAGAAGGCCTCCTCGCACTGCAGCGGATCATCTTCGGCCAGGCCCGTCAGGATGGCGGGCGGCAGGAGCGCACCCTGGAGCTGGCCGCGCAGCAGGAACTGGGCGCCAGCCTGGACCGCCCGGTCCAGGCCCGCGTCCACCCGGCGGGCCGTGGCTTCGTCAATGACAGGCCCCACCAGCGTGGCCGGATCCATGGGATCGCCGCAGGGCAGCGCCTGGATGGCCGCGACAAAGGCCGGGGCGAAGGCCTCCCAGAGGTTGCGGTGGACATAGATGCGCTGGGCCTTGGAGCAGCTCTGCCCCGCGCCGGCCACCGCCGCCGGGGCGATGCTCTTGGCGACAGCCACGGGATCCACGCCCTCGTCCACCACCACGGCGCCGTTGCCGCCCAGCTCCAGCAGCAGCCGCTTGCCGGCCAGCACCTGCTCCAGGTGGCGGCCCACCCGCTCGGAGCCGGTGAAGCTCACCACGGCGATGCGGGGGTCCCGGGCCAGGGCCTCGGCCTGGACAGGATCGGACCCGGCCAGCTGCAGCAGCGCCAGGGGCGCGCCCACCTGCACCCGGGCCGCCTCGAAGCTCGCCCAGAGCAGCTGGGAGGTGCGCGGCGCCTGGGGACAGGGCTTCCAGATCACACTGCAGCCCGCGCCCAGGGCCGGCGCCAGCTTGTGGACCGCCAGGTTCACCGGGAAGTTGAAGGGCGTGATGGCCAGGGCGGGTCCCAGGGGGAAGCGCCGGAACACCGCCCGGCAGCCGTCAGCCCCTGGCATCAGGTCGTAGGGGATGGCCTCCTCGCCGAAGGTCGCGATGGCCTCGATGGTCGCCCGCAGGGTCATCTCGGCGCGGCCCACCTCACCCCGGGCCATGGTGATGGGCTTGCCGGTCTCGACCGCCATGGCCGTGGCCAGCTCCTCCCGGACCAGGGCCACCTGCCCCAGCCAGGCCTCCAGGAGCGCACGCCGGGCCAGCCGGGAGGCACCCTTCCAGCCCTCGAAGGCGAGCTCGGCCCGACTGGCCTGTTCTTCCCACGCTTCTGCGCCCATGGGCCACCATCCCCGCATCTGCCCAGCCAACAGCCAGGCCCAACCAGCTTATCCGCGCCAGTCCGCCCGGCCCATGAACCAGATCACATCGCCTCCAGGTCCATTAATCATTCTTCCCCAGGCAAGGACCGATGCATTGGGCTTGAAGACTCGCCAAGGGGTAAAACCATGATGCTGACCCTGCACAGAGAGCCCTCGGCTTCGCTCATCCGGCTGGAGGGGAACTTCACCTTCGAGTCCCACACCGCCTTCCGTTCGGCCACCCAGGAGCTGCTGGATGACCCGGGGACCGAGCAGATCACCCTGGACCTCTCGGGCCTGCACTACATGGACTCCTCGTCCCTGGGCATGCTGCTGGTCCTGCGCGAGAAGACGGAAGAAAAGGGCATCCAGGTGGTGCTGATCAAGCCCTCCCCCGCGGTGATGGGAATCCTCAAGATCGTGCAGTTCGGCAAGCTGTTCGAGATCCGGGAGGCCTGAGCTTGCGGATCCTGGTCGCCGACGATGATGCCCTCTTCCACATCGTGGCGAATGCGGTCCTGGCCGGCGACGGCTACAAGGTCATCCACGCCCGGGACGGCCTGGAGGCCCTGGACCTCTACCGGGAGCACCGGCCGGACCTGATCCTCACCGACTACCAGATGCCCGGGCTGAACGGCATCGAGCTCTGCCGCAGCATCAAGGCACTGGATCCTCACCGGTTCATCCCCATGGTGATGCTGACCGGGGACGAGAAGTCCCGGATCCTGCGGGAGAGCCTGGACGCCGGCCTCGTGGAGTTCCTGACCAAGCCCGTCACCCCGGACGAGCTGCGTCTGCGGGTGCGCTCGCTGGTGGAGCTGATCTCGCTTCACAAGAACCTCGCCCTCGCGAAGTCCGAGAACGACGAGGAGATGCTCATCACGAAGCACATCCTGCACCGGCTGGTGGAGCCCGGCCTGCGGGCCCTGCCGGACCACATCCACATGGAGACCCTGCAGACCGAGCGCATCAATGGCGACGCCTGCACCTACCAGCAGGGCCTGCCCGGCATCCACTTCGGTCTCCTCTGCGATGCCACGGGCCACGGACTCGCGGCGGGGGTCTCCACCATTCCAGCGATCCAGGCCTTCCAGGGCATGGTCAGCCGCGACATCCCCCTGGAGACCATCTATCGGGAGATCAACACCAAGCTCCGGAAGATGCTGCCCTCGGGCCGGTTCGTCTGCCTCCTGCTGGTGCGCCTGGACCTCCACAACGGCACCCTGTCCCTGCTGAACGCCGGCCTCCCCGAGGCCATCTTCATGAATCCCAAAGGCAAGGTCCGCCGCTTCGCCTCGCGGAACCTCCCTGCGGGGGTGCTCGATCAGGTCGAGGACCCTGTGGTGGAAGAGGTCGCCGTCTCCGGCGGCGAGCGCCTCCTGACCTTCACGGACGGCATCCAGGAGATCCTGGGCATGGAGGACGCCTACCGGGTGCTGACCCAGGGCATGCGCGACACCCCCTTCGAGGTCCATCGCTTCGTCATCCAGGAGTCCCTCAACCTGGGCATCCGCAACAACGAGCAGCATGACGATGTCAGCTGGGCCCTGTGGGAAGTGCCGCCACCTGAGCCGGTCGCCCCCTCCCGCGTGGACAAGATCCTGCCGGTCGCCCAGGCCCCCCACACCAGCCCCTTTGCCTTCGAGCTCTGTTTCGATCCCCGGCAGCATCCCCTGCGGGAGGTGCTGCCGGACTGCCTGCGCCTGTTCACCAGCCACGGCGTCCCCAGCGCCATGAACCAGCTGCTGGCCATGACGCTGACGGAAGCCACCACCAACGCCCTGGACCACGGGCTCCTGCACCTGGACTCGGCCCTCAAGCAGGAGGGCTTCGAGGCGTATGACGCGGTCCGGAAGGAGCGCCTGGCGGCGCATGAGGCGGGCACCCTGACCCTCCGCTTCCGGCTCTATCGGGAGGATCAGGGCGCGGTCTGCTCCCTGGGCATCGAGGTCGAGGACTCGGGACCCGGCTTTGACTGGCGGGCCTGGGAGCAGGCCGGGGCCGCGGATGCCCACCAAGCCAGCGGCCGGGGCCTCATGATCATCCGGTCCGTGGCCTCGGAGATGAGTTTCAACGAATGTGGCAACTGCCTACGGTACAGCCTATCCTGCGGATAGCATGAGTGCAGGAGTACCTATGACCAAGCCACTCGTCCCCGCCGACCTCCTGAAGTCCCTCCAGGCCGTGGACAAGGCCGCTGCCAGCCCCGCGACCGCCAAGCCCAAGGCTGGCCCCGGTCCGAAGCCCCTCCAGAAGGCCTCCACCAAGCCCCAGGGGAAAAGCGGCGTGACCCACACCCGCATGAGCAACCGCGGCAAGTAGGCTAATCCGCCAGGGACCAGACCTGTAGGTGGCTGGTCTGCTTCAACACTTCCGCCACGAAGTCCGGAGCGGGTGCGCCGAAGGTGCGGACCCGGAAGCTGCCCCCGCCGGGCAGGTGCACCACGTGCACGGAGGCCCCGCCGGGAAAGTCCGGATGCCGGGCCAGAGGTCGCGCCAGCGAGTCCAGGTCCAGCCCCTCCAGCCAGCCGGAGGGCAGCGCCTGGATGCGGGCGCCGGGTATCAGGGCGCCAACCTCCCGGGCCTGCAACAGGGCCAGGTGCCAGCGGCCCTCCTGGACCCCCTGCCAGCCGAGGAAGGGCGGCAGCGTCCCGAAACCGACCCCGCCCTTCCGGTGTTCGGGCCAGGCGCGCAGCTGGTTGATGCCCGCCGTGTCCGCGGCCTCCATGGCCAGGGCAGCCAGGTCCGGCCGGGCCGGAGGAATCCATGGTTTGACGCTCCACATGCGGTTGAGCATCGCATATCGGGTAGGCTGGGGCGCATGGTTACAACGCAACCGGGCGGCCAGCCCGTCATCGCCACGGGGCAGCAGATCGGCGCGGGCTGGAGCCCGGCCCTGTCCGTGGCCAAGGCCCTGGCGGCGCTGGCCGAAGCCCGCCGCACCGGGGCCCAGGCGGTCTACTGGCTGGCAGACGAGGACCATGACCGGGCCGAGGTGGCCTCCGTGGTGGGCTGGCGGCAGGACCGCCTGGTCCGACACCGCTTCCGCTTTGACACCCGGCCCGGCACCGCCACGGGCTGGCTGCCCTGGACCTCGAGCCACCAGGCCGAAGCTGCGGAGCTCTGGGGCCCCCTTCCCGAGCCGCAAGAACCCACCCTGCGCGGCCACACCCTGGCCCTGGGCCAGCCCCTCTGGGCCCTGGGACTGCGCCCCTTCTCGCCCACCGATCCCGTGGTCCGGGAGCCCATCCAGGCTGACCTGGCGCGCTGGCGGGGCCTGGGCCTGGAGGCCCTCCTGGCGCGCCAGGCCGAGCGTCTGCAGGCCGAAGGCGCCGCCCTGCCCCTGGACCCGCGGGTGCAGGCCACCTGGTTCTCCCTGGACCCCCGCAGCGGCCGCCGCCAGCGGCTCGAGGCAGGCGAGATCTTGCCCCGGGGTCACTGGCTGAGTCCCGGCGCGGCCCTGCGACCCCTCATGCAGTCCCTGCTCCTGCCGGTCAGCGGTGTGGTCCTCGGCCCCTCCGAACGGGCCTACTGGCGCCTCTGCGAGCCCCTCTGGGAGCGGGTCGGCCTCCCTGCGCCCCGGATCCTCCCGCGCCCCAGCGTCTACGTGGTGCCCCCGGGCTTCCGCGTGGCCCCCGGCCAGCTGGAGGCCCTGCGCCTGGGCGCCTGGGACCGCCTGGGCGCCTGGCCCGGCGCCCTGCCCACGGCCACCTTCCCGACCTGTGATCCCGATCCGGCCTGGCCCGCGGCCGTGCGCCTACGCTTCCGGAGCGAGCTGGCCCGGAGCCGCGACCGGTTCGTCAAGCTGGACCGGCGCCTCCACCGCGAGGCCGCCGCCGAGGCCCTGGGGGGCGACCCCGAGCGCCTGCGGCAGACCCTGTTCCCCTTCAGCCGCCCCCAGGAGCGGGTGCTACCGGGCCTGCCCTGGCTGCGCGACGAGGCCCTGCTGGCTGGCATCCTGGAGCGCATGGACGGCACCGCGCCGGTGATCCTGGTGGAGCAAGCATGAGCCCTGAAACCGCCACAGCCCCCCTCGAGCTCCTGGCCCTGGGCGCCCATCCTGATGATGTGGAAGTCCACGTGGGCGGCCTGCTGGCCCTGGCGGCGGACCGGGGCCTGCGGGGCGCGGTCCTGGACCTTACCGCGGGCGACCTGGGCACCCGGGGCACCGCCGAGACCCGCCGCGCCGAGGCCAACGCCGCGGCCCGGATCCTGGGCGTGGAGCGCGTCATCCTCGACTTCCCCGACGGCCGCTTCACCGAGGACGAGCACTACCTCCAGCGCCTCATGGCCGAGCTCCGCCGCCTGCGGCCCCGGGTGCTGATCCTCCCCGCGCCCGAGGACCGGCATCCCGATCACCGCCGGGCCTTCCGCCTTGGCAAGGAGGCCGCCTACTATGCCGGTCTCAAGAACCATCCCTGCCCCGGCACGCCCTGGCGCCCTGAGGCCATCGCCTGGGTGGGCGGCGAGAATCCCGGCCAGCCGGACCTGCTGGTGGACGTGAGCGCCGTGTGGGACCGCCGTATGGCCGCCTTCGACGCCTTCGGCAGCCAGTTCGCCCAGGACGCGGCCCAGCCCGTCACCCGCATCGCCCACCCCGCCTTCCGCCGCGGCGTCCTCGGCCGCGCCATGCACTGGGGCTCCCTCCGCATGTGCGACTGGGCCGAGGCCCTCTGGTGCGAGAAGCCCGTGCCGAAGGCCCTGGTCGAGCTGCTGGCCAGGCTGGAAGCCCCCGCATGAACCGGTTTGAAGCGGAGGTGCTGGCCCAGGTCCAGGGGCGGGGGGATGCGGTCAGCGGTCGCGTGCTGGTGGCCTGCTCCGGGGGCGGGGACTCGGTGGCGCTGCTGGTGCTGCTCTGGACGCTCCGCAAGAGCCTGGACCTGGAGCTGGAAGTGCTCCACGCGGACCACGGCCTGCGCGCTGAGTCAGCGGAAGATGCGGAGCTCGTCCGCACGCTCTGCCGGAACCTGGACCTGGACCTGGCCGAGGCGTCCCTCGGGGTGCGGGCCCACCAGGAGGCCCAGAAGGTCGGCCTGGAGATGGCCGCCCGGGAGCTGCGCTGGGACTGGTTCCATCAGGAGGCCGAGCAGGCGGGAGCCGCGGCCGTGGCCACGGGCCACACTCTGGACGACCACACCGAGACGGTGTTCCTGCGGCTGGCCCGGGGTGGCGGACTGGGCAGCCTGCAGCCCCTGGCGCCCCGGCAGGGGCTGCGCTGGTCCCCCCTGGCGGAAGTGCGCCGCGCAGAGCTGCGCGCCTACCTTCAGGCCAAGGGGATCCCCTGGCGGGAAGATGCCAGCAACCTGGAGCCCTTCACGGCCCGGAACCGCTGGCGGCCCCTCCTGGAAGGGATGCGCCTGGAGGCCCCGGACCTGGACCGCCACCTCTTCGAGACCCACCTCCAGGCCGAGGAGGCCCGGCAGCTGACCCGGACCCTGATCGCGTCCTGGGAGGGCACCCGCTGGTCCGTCGAGGAAGCGAGCATCTGCCTCCGCCGCGAGGCCTGGACCGAGCCGGAACTGCGCTGGACGCTGGAGTTCACCTTCTCCCGCCTGGGCTGGCCCCGGGAGGCGGCGCTGCTGCGGGGACTCGCGCCCTGGGTGCAGGAACGCCTCGCCCGGGGCCGCAAATCGGCCTCCTGGGGGCATTTCTGTCTAAACCTCGAACCTGGTGGGGGGTATCTGCATCTAAGAGAGAGCGCACCACCTTCCCGGGCCTAGTAGACTGGAAGGCCACCTGGGCCGCAGACGGCCCCAAGGAGTCACCCTTTGAATTCCATGATGAAGAGCGTTCTGGTCTGGCTGGGCATCGTCGCCCTCCTGGTACTGGCCTTCCGCCAGATCCCCCAGAACAGCCGCCAGATCGAGATCCCCTTCTCCACTTTCTACACCGAGGGCGTGGCGGGGAAATACAAGTCTGTGACGCTGTCCGGCTTTGATGTCGAAGGCACCTACAAGCAGCCGGACAAGAACAGCAAGACCGGCGAGGTCATCGAGAAGTTCCGCACCGTGGCCCCGCCCATGCAGGACCTGGGCAAGGTCATCCTCAGCTGGAAGACCGAGGGGCAGCTCGACGAGTTCAAGGCCTCCAAGCCCAGCGAGAACAACTTTGCCTATGTGCTGATGTTCTGGGCCCCGCTGCTGGTCTTCGTGGTGCTCTGGTTCGTGTTCATGCGCCAGGCCCAGATGGGCGGCAACAAGGCGCTCAGCTTCGGCAAGGCCCGGGCCAAGGGCCTGTCCGCCAGCACCAAGCGCATCACCTTCGCCGATGTGGCCGGCTGCGACGAGGCCAAGGACGAGCTGAAAGAGGTCGTGGACTTCCTGAAGGATCCCGCCAAGTTCGTGAAGCTGGGCGGCAAGATCCCCAAGGGTCTGCTGCTCATGGGGCCTCCGGGCACCGGCAAGACCCTCCTGGCCCGCGCCATCGCCGGTGAGGCCAAGGTCCAGTTCTTCTCCATCTCCGGCTCCGACTTCGTGGAGATGTTCGTGGGCGTTGGCGCCAGCCGCGTGCGCGACCTGTTCGAGCAGGCCAAGAAGAGCGCCCCCTGCATCGTGTTCATCGACGAGATCGACGCTGTCGGCCGTCACCGCGGCGCCGGCCTGGGCGGCGGTCATGACGAGCGCGAGCAGACTCTGAACCAGCTGCTGGTCGAGATGGACGGCTTCGAGGGCAACGAGGGCGTGATCCTCATCGCCGCCACCAACCGCCCCGACGTGCTTGATCCCGCCCTGCTCCGCCCCGGCCGCTTCGACCGCCGCGTGGTGGTGGACCGCCCCGACGTAAAGGGCCGCCACGAGATCCTGAAGGTGCACACCACGGACAAGATCCCCCTCAGCCCTGACGTGGAGCTGGAAGTCATCGCCCGCGGCACCCCCGGCTTCGCCGGCGCCGACCTCGCGAACCTCTGCAACGAGGCGGCCCTCACTGCCGCCCGCGGCAACAAGAAGTGGGTCGAGATGGCCGACTTCGAGAACGCCAAGGACAAGGTCTACATGGGCAGCGAGCGCCGCAGCCTCGTGATGACCGAGGAGGACAAGCGCATCACCGCCTACCACGAAGCCGGCCACACCGTGGTCGCCGCCGTGGTGCCCGACAGCGATCCCCTGCACAAGGTCACCATCATTCCCCGCGGCCGCGCCCTGGGCGTCACCTGGCAGCTGCCGGTGAAGGACCGCTACAACACTACCCGCGACTACATGGAGAGCCGCATCGCCATCTCCATGGGCGGCCGCATCGCCGAAGAGATCTTCTTCAACCAGCTCAGCACCGGCGCCGCCAATGACATCCAGCAGGCGACGGACATGGCCCGCTCGATGGTCACGGAGTACGGCATGAGCGACAAGCTCGGCCCGCTGAACTTCGGCGGCGGCCAGCACGAGGTCTTCCTGGGCCGCGACTTCGCCCAGCACCGGGAGATCTCCGAGGACACCGCGCGGCTCATCGACGTGGAAGTGCAGGAGTTCGTCCTGCGCAACTACCGCCGCGCCAAGGCCGCCATCGAGACCCACCGCGAGCAGCTGGTGATCATCGCGGAAGCCCTGCTGGTACGCGAGACCCTCGACGGCAACGACATTGACATCCTGATGAAGGGCGGCACCCTGCCTCCGCCGAAGAACACGGCCACGCCCTCCGCCCCGGCCACGGTGGAGGGTCCCTCCACGGATCCCGGGTTCAACCCCGCCCTCAAGCCCGCGTGAGGTCCGCACCCTTTGACTGGGGACCACGCCTCGCGGGTGGTCCTCTGTTTATTGGCATCCTGAACCTCACGCCGGACTCCTTCAGCGACGGCGGCCGCTACCTCGATCCGCACGCGGCCATGGCCCAGGCCCAGCGTCTGGTGGCCGCTGGCGCAGGGATGCTGGATCTGGGCGCGGAGAGCACCCGGCCCGGCTCAGCCCCGGTCAGCGAGGACACCGAGTGGGAGCGCCTGGCCCCGGTGCTGGCGCGGCTGCGAATGGAGCTGCCGGACACGCCGCTCAGCCTGGACACCCGCCACGCGACGGTGGCCGCCCGCGGCCTCGAAGCGGGCATCGCGGTGCTCAACGACGTCACCGGCTTCTCGGACCCCGCCCTGCTGGACCTGGCCCGGAACACCGCCTGTGGGCTCATCGCCATGCGCAGCCGGGTGGCCGACGGTTACCTCCAGATGCCCACCTACGACGACCCCACCCCGCGACGGGCGGACGCGGCCTTGGCCGAGCTGCGGGTGGTGCGCGACCGCCTCTGCCTGGCCGGCGTCCCGGATGCCCGGATCCTGCTCGATCCCGGCTTCGGCTTCGGGACCACCTACCAGGAGGACCTCGCCCTCTGGCAGGCCCTCCCTGAGCTGCCAGAGGCCCTGGGCTGGCCCGGGGACCACATCTGCATCGGCATCTCCCGCAAGCGCTTCCTCGCCGCCCGGGCGGGCACGCCGGGCCTGGCCCCGACCCTGCGCGACCCCCTGACAGCGGCGGCCCACGCAGAAGCTCTCGGGTGGGGCTTCCGCGTGTTCCGGACCCATGCCATTGTCGCCCCCGGGCAGCCGCTCTAAGCTGACAGAATGAGTCTTCGCTACTTTGGCACCGATGGCATTCGCGGGGTTGCGCTGCAGCCCCCTCTGACCCTGGCGGAAGTCACCCGCTGGGGGGCCGCCTGGGCCCAGGTGGCCCGCGAGGCCGGCGTACGACGCCTGGTGCTGGGTTGGGATCCGCGGTCCAGCTCGGAGCCCCTGGCCGAGGCCTTCACCCTCGGTGTCGGCTCCACGCTGGAAGTGCTCGTGCTCGGCATGGCCCCCACCCCCGCCGTGGCCTGGCATGTCGCTAAGCTGAGCGCGGAGGGCGCCAAGACCTGGGGCCTCATGATCTCGGCCAGCCACAACCCGCCGAAGGACAATGGCCTGAAGGGCTTCAACGAAGCCGGCGAGAAGCTGGAAGAAGACCAGGAGCTGGCCATCGAGGCCGCCTTCGAAGCGCATCCTGAGCCCTGCGCCCTCGCGGTGTCCTCGGCGCCACTTTCCCTGCAGCCCTACCTCGCACATCTGGGTGGCATCCACCTGCCCTCGGACTTCAGCGTTGTCATCGACTGCGCGCACGGCGCCACGGCGGAGGCGGCCCCGCTGCTCTTCCGCGGGGGCAGCATCCACTGGCTCGGGGTGCCGGCGGACGGTCCCTCGATCAATGTGGGCGTGGGCTCCACCCACCTCGACGCGCTCGCGGCGGCGGTGCACCGGCACGGGGCCCAGCTGGGCATCGCCTTCGACGGCGACGGCGACCGCTGCCTGCTGGTGGATGGGCTGGGCCAGCCCGTGGATGGCGACCAGATGGTGTGGCTGCTGGCCCAGGACCGCGTGGCCATCGGCGACCCGCCCCCGGGCGTGGTGGGCACGCTGATGACCAACGGAGGCCTGCCCCAGGCTCTCGGCGGGCTGGGCGTCCCGTTCGTGCGCACGGCCGTGGGCGACAAGTTCCTGCTGCGGGAGATGGCCAAGCTGGGCTGGGATCTGGCCGCGGAGGCCTCGGGCCACCTCATCCAGAAGCGCGTGGGCCCCAGCGGCGACGGCATGGCGGCCGCGCTGGCCGTGCTGCGCGCCCTGCTCCACCGGCCTGCGGAGCACCGCTGGGCTTGGACCTTCACGTCCTGGCCCCAGCGCCTCGTGAACCTGAAGGCCCGCGAGCGCAAGGCCTTGGAAGACTGCGGCAGCCTCCTCGCGGCCATGGACACCATCGAGCAGCGCTGGGGCGACGGCGTGCGCCAGGTGGTGCGCTGGTCCGGCACCGAGCCCAAGCTGCGGCTCATGGTGGAGGCCGAGCGCGCCAGCTGGGTGGATCAGGCCCTGGTCGAGCTCGAAGCCGCAGCCCGGCTTGATCTGGTCTTGAGCTGACATGGCCGCCGACGTCCGCCGCCCCGTGGACCGGTGGCTGGTGTTCTTCGCCCTGGCCCTCCTGGCCATCGGCATGGTGTGGATCTATTCCGCGTCGGCCATCAAGGCCTCCCAGAACCACGCGGCAGCCACGGCCTTCCTCATGCGCCAGCTGGTCGGCGGCGTCATCGGCATCGCGTTCATGCTGGCACTCTCCCAGGTGGACCTCGCCACACTGCAGGACCACCCGCGACCCCTGATGGCCACCTACTTCGTCATGATCGGCCTGCTGGCTGCTGTGCTCGTTCTCGGTCCCAAGATCAACGGCGCCCACCGCTGGCTGCGCCTCGGGCCCATGAGCATCCAGCCGTCGGAGCTGTTCAAGCCCGTCTCGGTGCTCATCGCAGCCTACTGGATGGTGCGGCACCGCGAGGCCTGGCGGAACCACCGCGATGCCCTGCCCAAGCTGCTCAGCCTCGCGGGCATTCTCGTGGCGCCCCTGGCCCTCATCCTCCGCGAGCCGGACTTCGGCACCACCTTCCTCATCGTCTTCGTGGCCTTGATGGTGGTCTACCTCGGCGGTGCGCCGAAGTGGATCTTCGCCATCGCCATCCCCGTCCTCGGCGCCCTGGGAACCGCCTTCGTGGTGCTCTCCCCCTACCGCCTGGCCCGGGTCACGAGCTTCCTCAACCCCGAGGCGGATCCCCTCGGCAAAGGGCACCAGGCCCTCCAGAGCCTCGTGGCCGTAGGCAACGGCGGCCTGCTGGGGGTCGGCCTAGGGGCGGGCCGCCAGAAGCTGTTCTACCTGCCCGAGGCCCACACGGACTTCATCTACGCAGTCATCGCCGAGGAGGCCGGGCTCATCGGCACCATGGCGGTGCTCACGCTCTTCGTGGCCATCCTCTGGCGCGGCTACCGCATCGCCCAGCGCGTGGGCGACAGCTACCTGAAGCTGTGCGCCATGGGCTTCGTCCTGCTGCTGGTGGTGCAGGCCCTCATGAACATGAGCGTGGTGCTGTCCCTGGCGCCCAACAAGGGCATCCCCCTGCCCTTCATCTCCTTCGGCCCCAACAGCCTCATCACCAGCCTCATCTGCCTGGGCTTCCTGCTGGCCATCAGCAAGGACACCGCCTGAGGCTCAGCCCAGGCGCAAGGGCTCGTCGTCGTCCTCGTCCACGAGGGTGATGTTGGAGCCGCCGCTGAGCAGCACCGCATCCTCGAACATGTTCTTCAGCTTCGGCTCGAACCGCTCCGCCTGTCCCAGGCGCGGGTCCGCCTTCAGATCCAGGCGGCTACGGACGAGCCCCTTGAGCTCCGCCGCCTCCAGACCGAAGAGCGCGCCGAGGACCTTCAGCGGATTCAGCGCGTGCAGGGCCCCGAGGCGCGTGGCGAAGGTGAGGACGCCCTCCTCGAGGCGCGGCTCCAGGACGATGGTGCGCAGGTCCAGGGGCGCCTCGGCCTTAGCGCCCCCGCGGTCCCAGAGCCAGGTGGCCGCCGCAAGGAAAGGACGGAGTCCGGCTGCCACCCGCTCCCGCAACTCAACGGGCACCTCCCAGCGCCACCACGCGCGAAGGGCGAGGTCCACCAGCGGCGTGGCATAGCCGGGCAGCGCGGTCCACGTGTGCATGCAGAGGCCCTCCGGCAGGCGCCGGTTCAGGCGCTCCAACAAACCGGGCAGCGCCTCCGCGGGCTCCCGCTTCAGCACCGCATCCATGCACTCCGCCACGCCACCGACCTGGGCAGGCAGGGGCAGGCCGACACTGAGCAGCGGCCGCGGGTGCTTGCCCATGTCGAGGGCGAGACCGAGTCCCTCGAGGCGGAACGCGTGCAGGAAGATCGCATGGAGCTCGCCATCGTCGAAGGGGAGCGCCGCATCATTTTTTGTGTACGAGAAGCGGACGAGCTGCCGCCTCGTATCCAGATGCCAGAGCGCGGCGCGGCGCTTCCGTGCCTTCTCGGCGAGCAGCTTCAGGCTCGACTCAAGAGTGCGCAGGTCACTCCGTTCCGTCTGCCCATGTCGAGCCGATCGGAGGATTTCTCCGGCATCCTCCACGAGATCTGCAGCAATGGCGGCCGCCGTCCACGCGGCGGCATCGAGCGCTCCAGCCCCGTTGATGAAGGCTCTGAGAGCCAGCAGTGGCGCGGGTTCCAAGCTGATGCTCGCGGCCTCCATCGCGGCGATGGAGGCCGCGAGCAGCTGTTTTCTTCGCTGAACCTCGACAGGAATTCCAGGAGGCGGGATACGTTCGGTTACGTATCCAGACTCGGGGTGGGACGGCGGGATGGATGAGGAAGAGGTCATTTTTGGCCCTTGGATTCCCAGGATGACAGGGTCGGTGGCGGTCAATCCCGGGAGCGATATCCACATCCACTGTGGGAACCCGCAGGCCGGAATCCAAGAATTCCTTTCACCAAAAGCCACTTGCTGGATTGCCCGGTTTTGGTGGCATGGGCACTCGGGATTGACCGGTTGACATCTGCTTCTGGGTTCGTTCCCGGAACCACTCTTTGCCTTCTTTGCCCAGTCGAGGCAAGCTGAGAAGGCCGCCATGATCCACGATCCCTACATCATTCCCCCCCTTCCCGCCGACTGGCCTTACCCGCCCGGCGCCCCTCGCCTGCCCCTGGGCTGCCGCGTGAACCGGGAGCTCCCGGGTCTCGGCGGCGGCTGGCGCATCTGCACGCCCGGCGCCGTCGAGCCCTCAGGCGAGGCCTTACCTGTCCAGGGAGCCTTCGGTCGCGGCGGCGTGCTGCGCGTGGGCGACCAGGTGCTCCGACCCTATCGCCGCGGGGGCCTCCTGCGGCACCTTAACGAGCGGACCTACCGCTCGAACCTCCGCTTCGCTGCCGAATACGCTGTGCACCGCGGCCTCTGGGAGGCTGGCTTCCCCACCGTGGAACCCATGGGCTACGCGTGGCGCCCCGTGCGGTTCGGCGTGGAGGGTGTCTTGATCACGCGCCTGGCCGAAGGTGACTCCTGGCCGAGCCGCTGGGACCTGAGCGCCGAGCGCGCCGGGGACATCCGTCGCGCCCTCGCCTGTCTCTGCGAGTGGGGGCTCTGGTCGCCGGACCTGAACGCGACCAACGTGCTGCTGCCACCGGGCGGCGGCGCGCTCTTCCTGGACTGGGACCGCGCGGGCTTCACGGGCTCCGACGTCGAGCTGATGCCCCGCTACCGCGCCCGCCTGGAGCGCAGCCTGAAGAAGCTCGGCGCCCCGGCCGAGGCCTTCGCGGTCATGGCACCAGAGCCGCGTCCGTAATGATGACCGGCTTTACCGGCAGGTTCAGGAAGTCGCTGCGCTTGTTGCTGGTCTTCACGGCCTTGATGCGGTCGACCACGTCCATGCCCTGGACCACCTTGCCGAACACGCAGTAGCCCCAGGTCTGGTCATTGGCCTTGCTCTTGAAGTCCAGCGCCGGGTTGTCCACCACGTTGATGAAGAACTCCGCGGCCGCGCTGTTGGGGTCCGGGGTGCGGGCCATGGCGAGGGTGCCCCGCTTGTTCTTCAGCCCCGCCGCCAGGGCGCGGTCCGCTTCGTTGGGAATGGCGGGATCCGTCCGCTTCTTGCCGAGGTAGTCCACGTACCCGCCGCCCTGGATCATGAACCCCGGGATGACGCGGTGGAAGATGGTCCCCTTGTACTGGCCCTTCTTGACGTACTTCAGGAAGTTCTCCACGGTCTTCGGCGCGGCCTCCGGCTCGAGTTCCAGCACGATAGCGCCCAGGGACGTGGTCAGCTTCACGCGGGGCTTCGGGCCGGCGGCCAAGCCGAGCGCGGCGAGGGACAGGAGGACGGCGATCAGGGGGCGCATCAGGATCTCCGGGGGCTGCCCCATGGTAGCCGCAACCGGCCCCAATCAGTAGGCGCCCAGGCTCCGCGCGATGGCGTCCCGCTGCCCCTTGAAGCCCTGCTCTTCCCGGCTCTCCTTGATCACGGACCGGGCCTGGTCGCGCTGGCCCAGCTTCAGCATGGCCTGGGCCCGCATGAGCGCCACCCAGCCCCGCTGCTCCGGCGCGAGGGACTTGCCCGGATAGAGGGCCAGCGCGCCCTTGGCATCCCCGGCCTGCAGCCTCAGGTCACCGACCAGGATGCTCACGGGCTCCCGCAACTCCACCTTCTCGGTCAGGCGCGCCAGCCAGCCTTCCGCTTCGGCGTGCCGCTGAGCGGCGGTCTCCTTGGGCCCCAGGGGACGCTGGAGCAGCCGCAAGATCACCTTCACGCGCTCCGGGCCCGGCAGGGCGCGCGGCAGGGCGCTGCGGACTGCGGGCCAGCTCTCCAGCGCCGCCTCCGCCCGGGCGCGAAGGAGGGCCTCCTCCGGCGTGTCGCCCTTGGGGGGCATGAGCTTCAGGACCTGCCTGGGCTGGGCCTCGGGCTGGACCTTGGCCAGCGCGGCCTTGCGCGGCGCGACCCGCTGGGCCGCGGGCACATCGGCCAGCAGCGAGGGCAGCACTTCCAGCAGGCCGTGCATGGCGAACAGCTCCGCGACCCCGACCCGAAGCCGCGGGTCCAGGGCACCGAAGTGGCCCGGCTTCATCCGGGGGAGCAGTTCCGCTGGAACCCCCTTCTCGAGCCGCTGGCCCACCCAGGCGTTCCAGGCCTCGCCCCAGAGCTTCTTGACCTCCGCGCCTTCGCGCAAGACAGGGTCCATCTTGTCGACCAGGTTCAGGCACTCCTCCCACTGGCTCTTGCCGGTGAGTAGGCGCAGCTCCACCACCTGGGCCGTCCCCTTGGGCAGGTTCTTGCCGCCCTTCCGCACCTCGGCCAGCAGGGACTCGGCGCTGGGCAGGTCCTTGGCCTCCGGCAGGCTCCCGTCCGTCAGCAGGCTGGCCAGGGCCAGCCTCGCGTCATCGGCCTGGGCGGACTTCGGGAAGTCCTTGACCAGCTTCCGGAGCACCTGGGCCGCCCCCTTGGCGTCGCCGGAGCGGCCGAGCAGGCGGCCCCAGGCCAGCTCCAGGCGGGGGGTCAGCTCGCTGTTCGGATAGAGCCGGGTGAAGTCCTTGCGCGCGGTCTCGGCCTGGTCCCGGGCGCCGGTGACCGTGAGCACCTCGGCAATGGCCGCCAGCCCCCGCTCGCTGGGCTTCTGGCTGCCGCTGAAGGGCTTCAGGGCCTGCACGATGGGCAGCGCCTCCTGGGGCCGTCCCTGCTCCACCAGCAGCCAGATGAGCAGCTCCTGGCAGCCCCGCTTCCGCTCGGCAGGCATGTCCGAGGCCAGCGCATGGTGGAGCCGTCCCTCGGCATCCTTGTATCGTTTCTGGTTGAGGGCGTCCTCCGCCAGGATGGTGTTCGCCTCCCCCATGAAGGGTGACTTCGGCCACTGCCGCTCCAGCTTCTTCAGCGCCACGGCCGCGGCCGGAAGGTTGCCCACCCGGGCCTCGAGGATGCCCTGGGCGTAGAGCACCAGCTCCCGCTCGGGGACCTTGCTGGACTTGAAGCTGTGGCCCTTCAGCCGGGCCAGGGCGGCCTTGATGGAGGCGGCGTTCTCGGCGCCGAGGGCCTCCTTGGCCAGCTCCGCGGCCTGGGTATCGGTCATGGCTCCGCTGTGGGCTTTGCTGCCCTGCTTGGCCGCGGGGGCAGCGGCGTGGGACGGTTCCTGCCCCGTGGCCAGGAGAGGCGCGACCAGCAGCAGCGCCGCCGACCCGAGCCGCCGGAGGCTCACGAGAGCCACCGGGCGAGGAGGTTCTTCTTAGCGTGCTCGAACTCCTCCTCTGAGAGCATGCCCTTCCCTCTCAGGGTGGCGAGGCGCTCGAGGTCCGCCAGGGCATCCGGCTTGGCGGCCCCGGTATTGGGCGCCATCTGGTTGGCCAGGATCTCCATGCGCCCGAGCGTCGTCTCCAGCCGCTCGGCCCGCTCGGTCAGGGCCTTTACCTGGGCGCGCAGCTCATCGCGCTCGTGGGCCAGGTCCCGGCGCTCCATGAGCCGCCGCAGCGTGTTGCGGAACTGATCGATCTGCATGGGCTTTGTGACGAAGTCGAAGGCGCCCAGCTCCATGGCCTCCGTGGCCTCGCGCACGCTGCCGAAGCCGGTGAGCACCAGCACCGTGCAGCTGGGGTTCTGCTTCAGGGCGCACTTGAGGACGTCCATCCCGGTCTTCCCGGGCATGACCAGGTCCGTGATCACTAGGTCGAAGGGGGGCTTCTCGCTCCGCAGCTTCAACTCGGCCTCCTCCCCGGTCGCGGCGGTGACCACGTTGAACCCTTCCTGGTTGAGGAGGGTCGAGAGGGTCTCCCGGGGCATGGGATCGTCATCCACCAGCAGCAGGCTGGGGGTCGGGCGGTGAGGTGGCACGATGGGGCGGGTCAAGGGAGTCCCCTGGAATGATCTGACAATACCCTCTTCGGAGCGGAAGCGCGGGAACTCAAGCCTTGGGATTGTTCCTTTTGCTTCATGCGGCTCCCCTCAGTCGGTAGACGAAGGCAAGCACCTGCGCCACGGCCTGGAAAAGCTCGTTGGGAATGGGTTGATCCAGGTCCACGGCGCGGTAGAGCGCCCGGGCCAGCTCCGGCCGCTCCAGGATCGGCACGCCTGTCTCCTGGGCCCGCTCCCGGATCTTGAGCGCCAGGTGGTCCAGCCCCTTGGCCACGCAGATCGGGGCGGCGGTCTTCTCGTCATAGCGCAGCGCCACTGCCACGTGCGTGGGATTGGTCACCACCACCGTGGCCTTGGGCACGGCGGCGAGCATCCGGCGCCGGGCCGAGGCCATCATGATGCCCTTCTGCCGCTGCTTCACCTCGGGGCTGCCATCCGCATCCTTGGCCTCGTCTTTGACTTCCTGCTTGGTCATGCGGATGCTCTTCTCCCAGGAGCTGCGCTGCCAGGCGAAGTCCGCGAGGGCCAGCAGCAGCATGGCGAGCATCACGTTCCGGTAGAGCGCGAAGACCGCGCTCTGGAAGAGGTCGAGCGAGTGGCCCAGAGGCAGCTTCATGGTGGACAGCAGCACCGGCACCCGGGGCTCCAGGACCGAATAGGCCACCCAGGCCAGCAGGGCGAACTTGGCCAGGCTCTTCACCAGCTCCACCAGGGAGCGCACGGCGAAGAGGCGCTTGAAGCCCTGGGCGGGGTTCAGCCGCTCGAACTTCAGCTGCAGCGGCTTGGTGTTGAAGCTGAACCCCCGCTGGCCGAAGCCCACGGCCAGGGCCAGCAGCAGGTTGAGCGTGAGGAAGGGCAGCAGCAGCCGCCCCAGGATCTGCATCAGGTCGCCGACCAGGGTGATCCGGCCCGCTTCGGCCAGGGCGCCTGGCCGGGCCAGCTGGAGGAAGTGCGCCACCTGCTTCGCCAGGAGCGCCACCGTGGCGCTGCCCAGGCCCAGGAACAGGAAGAAGTTCCCCCAGAGCAGGATGGCGCCGTCAAAGTCGGCGCTGCGGGGTACAGAACCCTCGTCCCGGGCCTTTTGTCGGCGGCGGGGGGTGGCGCTCTCGGTCCGTCCGGGATCCTGGGGCACCTCAGCCTCCCAGCAGCTTCAGGGCCAGCCGGGGACCCGACTCCAGCAGGGGCCGCAACCAGGGACCCAGCTCCCGCAGGACCAGGCCCAGGATCACCATGCCGAGGGAGATCTTCAGGGGGAAGCTCAGCTGGAGCAGCTGCAGCTGGGGCATGAACTTGCCCGAGATGCCGAGGATCAGGTCCAGCAGGAACAGCACGGCCAGGACCGGGAAGGCCAACTGGAAGCCCTTGGCCAGCAGCTGGCCGATCAGGGTGATGAGGCCCATGACCTGCAGCGGGACGCCCTGGCCCATGGGCGCGACCCGGTAGCTGTCCACCAGGGCCAGGATGAGCTGGTGGTGCAGCCCGGTGATGAAGACCATGAGGGTCGCCATCTGCATCATCAGGGCGCCGGAGATCGAGGAGTTCTGGCCGGTGGATGGATCCAGGAACTGCACGAAGGAGAAGCCCATCTGCGTATCCATCAGCGTGCCGGCGAAGGCCACGGCCTCCAGGATCCAGGCCACCACGGTGCCCAGCAGCATGCCGATGGCCAGCTCGCCCGCCATCAGGGCCATCAGGGCCGGGATGCCCGTGGGCACCACGGGAGCGCTGGGCAGCACCGGCAGGATGACCGTCGCCAGCAGGGCGCCCAGGGCCGCCCGGAGCTGCATGGGCATCTGCTCGGAACCCAGGATGGGAAAGGTCGCCAACAGCCCTGTGACCCGCGTCAGCACCAGCACCCACAGGGCCGCCTTGGCCCCCGTGAAGGCCCAGAGCCCGGAGTTCATCAGGGTCGGCGTCATGGGCGACTCAGGACAGCTGCCGGACGAGAGTGTTGAACTCGGTGAACATGCGGGTCGTGAAGTGGACCATGGTCTGCATCATCCAGGGAAAGCTGAAGGCGACCACCAGCATCACGGCGATGACTTTGGGCACGAAGGCGATGGTCTGGTCCTGGAGGCTGGTCACCACCTGGAACACCGAGACGATGAGGCCCACCACTAGCGACACCACCAGGGCCGGTCCCGCCACCAGCAGCGCCGTCTTGAGCGCTTCCTTGCCGATTTGAGCGATCACGAGCTCATTCACAGCCCACCTCCCAGCCCGAAGCCGATAGCCGATAGCTGACAGCCGAAAGCTTCATCCCGTGTACCCCCGCACCAGGGAGCCCACGATGAGATACCAGCCGTCCACCAGCACGAACAGCAGCACCTTGAAGGGCAGCGAGATCACCACCGGCGGCAGCATCATCATGCCCATGCTGAGCAGGATGCTCGCCACCACCATGTCCACCACCAGGAAGGGCAGGAAGATCATGAAGCCGATCTCGAAGGAGGTCTTGAGCTCACTGATGAGGAAGGCCGGCAGCAGGCACTCCATGGGCACGTCGGCCTTGGTCTTGGGCGCCGGAGCCTTGGCGATCCGCAGGAACAGGCCCAGGTCCTTCTTCCGCGTATGGCGCAGCATGAACACCTTCAGCGGCGCGCCGGTGCGCTCCAGGGCCTGCTCGGTGGTCAGCTCATTGCGCTGCAGGGGCTGCAGGGCGGTGGTGTTGATCTCCCGCGCCGTGGGCGCCATGATGAAGAAGGTGAGCACCAGTGAGAGGCTGATGAGCACCTGGTTCGAGGGCGTCTGCTGGGTGCCGAGACCCTGGCGGAGGAAGTGCATCACCACGGCGATGCGGGTGAAGCTCGTGGCGGTCATGAGGATGGTCGGCGCCAGGGAGAGGACGCTGAGGAGCAGCACGGCCTGGAGGCTGGTGCTGAGGGCCGGCCCCGAGGGGGTCTTGCTGAAGTCCACGGTCACCGAGGGCAGCGGGGCCGCAGGCTGGGCGCAGAGGGAGGCCGCCGCCAGGAGCAGCAGGACCGCCGGCAGCCAGCGCAGCAGGCGGCTCACCGGCCACCCCCGCCCTGCTTGAGGAGCGCCTCCATCTCCTTCACCGGCACGGGGCGGCCCAGGTCCACCTGCCGGGACAGAGCCTCGTCGAAGGTGCCGGGCTCGCCCCGGTCGCCGGGATCCAGGCGGGAGAGCAGGCTGATGCTCTGGGGGGTCAGGGCCAGGAGGAAGCGCTCGCCCTCGACATCAAGGATGGACACGAAGCGGCGGTCGCCCAGGGCCAGGGTCTCCTCGACCCGCAGCTTCCCACCCCCGCCGCCGGGCAGGCGACCGCGACCGTATTTCTTCAGGCCCCAGAGGCTGGCGCCCGCCAGGCCCAGCACCAGGACCAGCGAACCGAAGGCCCGCCAGCCCGAGGCCGGGGCCTCCGGAGCCTGGGCCGGCGTCGGTTTTCCGTCCTCGAGCGTCAAGGGAGCCTGCAGTTCCTTCTCAGAGGCCGTGGGCGACAGGGGCGCCGGCGTCGAGCCCTGGGCCCCAAGAGCCAGGCCCGCCAGCAATCCAAAGAGCAGCACCATCCGTCGCAGCACGACAAACTCCCGACACAGGCAGGGAGTAGGGCGAGAGGGATGCCAGACTGCGTCGGGCAGTTTGGGTCGGGCTCCGCAACCACCGTTGCAGCCCACTCGGGCAGGGCGTAGGGTTGAACCCTTGCCGCCCCATGGAGTTGCCATGCCCGTCTACCAACGCACCGCGGACCTCGCTGCCGGGAGCCTCGCTTGATCGGGGGCGTGGTCCTCGCGGCGGGCTCCGGCCGGCGCATGGGGGGCCCCAAGGCCCTGCTGGAGCTCGACGGCGAGACGCTGCTCCAGCGGGCGGCGCGCCTCCTCGCCGAGGCCGGGTGCAGTCCGGTCTTCGCGGTGGTCGGGGACTGGGACCCCGGCGATGTGGATGCGTTCCTGGTGCTCAATGCCGAAGCGGCCGAAGGCATGGCCAGCTCCATCCGGGCAGGCGTGCGCGCCCTGCCGAAGACGGCCCCCGCCGCCCTCTTCCTCACCGTGGACCAGCCCGCGGTGGACGAACCCCTGCTCCGCCGCCTGCTGGCTCTGGCCGCGATGGACCCGGACCGCCCCGCCGCCTGCGGCTACGGCGAGACCCTGGGCATTCCCGCCGTGGTGCCCCGGCGCCTGTTCCCCGACCTGCTCAGCCTGCGTGGCGACCGGGGCGCCAAGGCCGTCCTCCTGCGGGAGCAGGCGGCAGTCCTGCCCTTCCCAGAAGGCCTCATGGACCTCGACACCCCCGCGGACCTGGTCCGCCTCAGGCGCTGAGGGCGGGCTTCTTCTGGGCGTGGTCGTAGCGCTTGCGGGCGTGCTCGAGCTCCCCGAGGTGCGTCCCCGCCCAGTCGCACAGGGCGCGCATGGGCTCGATGAGGGTGTGGCCCAGGGGCGTCAGCTCGTACTCCGTGCGCGGGGGGACTTCCGGGTAGACGTGGCGGGTCACCAGGCCATCCCGCTCCAGCTTACGCAGGGTCTGGGTGAGCATCTTCTGGCTGATGCCGCCTACCTGGCGGTGCAGCTCGCCGTAGCGCTGCCGCCCGCGCGACAGCAGGTAGATGAGCAGCGTGGTCCACTTGTCCGCGATGAGGTCCAGGGCCTGCCGGGTCGGGCACTGGGCGCTGAAGACGTTGGGGGCCAGGGAACAGGCTTTGCGAACCATTGGGTGCCTACCTTCCAAAAAGGTGCCTACTTTCATTCTGATCGTAACCTTCTAGAGTCTGGAATACGGGCCGGACGATTGCAAGCCCGACAGGAGCAGCCATGACCCAGATCAGCATCGTGTTCCACAGCGGCTACGGCCACACCAGGGTTCTCGCCGAGCAGGTGAAAGCCGGCGCCGACCAGGTGCCCGGCACCGAGACCCGCCTCATCCCCGTGGAGGAAGTGGACGCCCACTGGGCGGACCTGGAGGCCTCAGACGCCATCATCTTCGGCAGCCCCACCTACATGGGCAGCGTCAGCGGCCCCTTCAAGACCTTCATGGACGCCAGCTCCAAGCCCTGGTTCGAGCAGAAGTGGAAGGACAAGGTGGCCGCCGGCTTCACCATCAGCAGCAGCCCCAGCGGCGACAAGCTGAACACCCTGCAGACCCTGATGATCTTTGGCATGCAGCACGGCATGATCTGGGTCGGCACCGCGGAGCTGCCGGGCGGTGAAGGCGGCATCAACCGCCTCGGAAGCATGACCGGCGTCATGGCCCAGGCGGGCCAGGTGCCCCCGGAGGTCGAGCCCAACGAGGCCGACCGCAAGACCGGACAGGTCTTCGGCCGCCGGGTGGCCCAGACCGCAGCCCGCTGGCAGCAGGGCGCCTGAGCCCTTGTGATTGTCGTGACGGAGATTCGGCCCGGGTTCCGTTACCCTGGAAGGCCTCCACAGGAGTTCCGGCATGTCCGCTCTCATCCATGACCTCACCGACAAGACCTTCGCCCAGGCCGTCGCCACCGGCCTCACCGTCGTAGACTTCTGGGCGCCCTGGTGCGCCCCCTGCCGCGAGCTGGCCCCGATTACCGAGGCCCTGGCCGCGGAGCTCAAGGGCCAGGTCTCCTTCGCCAAGCTGAATGTCGATGACTACACACCCCTCTCCGAGCAGTACGACGTACTCAGCATGCCGACCCTCGTGATCTTCAAGGACGGCGAGGCCCTGGACCGCATCGTGGGCACTCTGCCCCTCGACCAGCTGCGGGTCCGCATCCAGAAGTCCCTCTAACTCCGCTCTGAGGCACCCATGACCACTCTCTCCGGCGAAAGCCTCCTCCAGCAGCTCAACTGGCGCTACGCCACCAAGAAGTTCGACACCACGCGGCAGATCTCCGCCGCAGACTGGGCCGTGATCGAGCAGGCACTGGTCCTGTCTCCCTCCAGCTATGGCCTCCAGCCCTGGAAGTTCATCGTGGTGACGGACCCCGCCCTCAAGGCCAAGCTCCGCCCTGCCACCTGGAACCAGGCCCAGGTGGAGGACTGCAGCCACTACGTCATCCTCACCGCCAAGCAGGACCTCACCGAAGCCGATGTGGACGCCTTCGTGGCCCGCATCGCCAAGGTCCGCGGCGTCAGCCCCGAGAGCCTCGCCGCCTACAAGAGCTACATGGTGGGCGACCTGGTCAAGGGCCCCCGCCACGCTGTCATCGCCGAGTGGGCGGCCCGCCAGGCCTACATCGCCTTGGGCAACCTGCTGACCAGCGCCGCGGTCCTGGGCGTGGACGCCTGCCCCTTCGAGGGCCTCGAGCCAGACAAGTATGACGAGATCCTCGGCCTGGTGGGCACAGGCTTCCACACCGTCTGCGCCTGCCCCATGGGCTACCGCTCCACGGACGACAATTACGCCAGCACCCCCAAGGTGCGCTTCGAGACCGCGGACATCGTCGAGCACCGGTGAGACGGCCATGCTGACCCGCACGCTCGGCGCTCAGGGCCTCGCGGTCTCGGCCCTGGGCCTGGGCTGCATGGGCATGTCCGACTTCTACGGTCGCCGGGACGACGCCGAGTCCACAGCCACGATCCAGTACGCCGTGGACCGGGGCGTCACCCTCTTCGACACCGCCGATGCCTATGGCCCACACACCAACGAAGTCCTGGTGGGCAAGGCCCTGGCCGGGGTGCGGAACCGGGTGGTCCTCGCCACCAAGTGCGGCATCCTCCGGGATCCAGCAGACCCCCTCGTCCGCGGGGTCTGTGGGCGTCCCGACTACATCCGCTCCTCCTGTGAGGCCAGCCTGAAGCGGCTGGGCACCGACACCATCGACCTCTACTACCTGCACCGGGTGGACCCCGAGGTACCCATCGAGGACTCCGTGGGCGCCATGGCCGACCTGGTGGCCGAGGGCAAGGTGCGCTTCCTGGGCCTCTCGGAGCTCAGTCCCGCCACCCTGCGCCGCGCCTGCCAGGTGCACCCGATCACCGCCGTGCAGTCCGAGTACAGCCTGTGGACCCGCGATCCCGAGGACGGCATCCTCCAGGCCTGCCGGGAGCTGGGCGTGGGCTTCGTGCCTTTCAGCCCCCTGGGCCGGGGCTTCCTCACGGGCCAGCTGCGCCGCTTCGAGGACTTCGAGCCCGACGACTCCCGCCGCCTCTCGCCCCGGTTCCAGGGCGCGAACTTCCAGAAAAACCTCGAGCTGGTGGCCCGCATCCAGGACATGGCCGCCGCCCGCGGCTGCACCGCCTCCCAGCTGGCCCTGGCCTGGGTCCTGGGCCAGAGCGGCGACATCGTCCCCATCCCCGGCACCAAGCGGCGGGACCGCCTGGACGAGAACCTTGGGGCCCTGGAGCAGGTGCTCTGCCCCGGCGAGCTGCAGGAGCTGAGTGGTCTGTTCCCCCCGGGCGCTGCCGCCGGACTGCGGTATCCCGAGGGGCTGATGCACATGGTCAACCGCTGAGACAGACCAACCTCGGACAGCGTGTGCGGGCCGTGGGAAACTAGGGGCGTTCCTCCGGAGCACCCGATGACCAGCGCCTCGCCCGTCCCTGTTGTCACCGCCCCCCGGGGCACGCACCTGCACTGCAAGGGCTGGGTCCAGGAAGCCGCCCTGCGGATGCTCATGAACAACCTGGATCCCGAGGTGGCCGAGCGGCCCGAGGACCTGGTGGTCTACGGCGGCCTGGGCAAGGCCGCGCGGAACTGGGACTGCTTCCACGCCATCGTGAAAGAGCTGAAGCACCTGAACGATGACGAGACCCTGCTGGTGCAGAGCGGCAAGCCTGTGGGGGTCGTGAAGACCCACATGGACGCCCCCCGGGTGCTCATCGCCAACTCCAACCTGGTGCCGAAGTGGGCCACCTGGGAGGTCTTCCGCGAGCTGGATCAGAAGGGCCTGATGATGTATGGCCAGATGACCGCCGGCAGCTGGATCTACATCGGCAGCCAGGGCATCGTGCAGGGCACCTACGAGACCTTCGCCGAGGCCGCCCGCCAGCACTTCGGCGGCACCCTCGCCGGCACCTGGACCCTCACCGCGGGCCTGGGCGGCATGGGCGGCGCCCAGCCCCTGGCCGTCACCATGAACGCCGGAGTCTGCCTCGCCGTCGAGGTCGACCCGACCCGCATCCAGAAGCGCCTGGACACCCGCTACCTGGACGAGTGGACGGACAGCCTGGACGAGGCCGTGGCCCTGGTCGAGCGCTACGTGGCCCGCCGGGAAGCCCGCAGCATCGGGCTGCTGGGCAACGCCGCGGAGGTGCTGCCGGAGCTACTGAAGCGGGGCCTGAAGCCCCACCTGGTCACGGACCAGACCTCGGCCCACGATGAGTACAACGGCTACATCCCGGCGGGCCTCTCCCTGGAGCAGGCCGCCTTGCTGCGCCAGGAGCAGCCCGAGGCTTACGTCCTGCGGGCCCTGGCCTCCATGCGCACCCACGTCGAGGCCATGCTGGGGTTCCAGGCCCAGGGGTCGGTGACCTTCGACTACGGCAACAACCTCCGCGCCCAGGCCCAGCGGGCTGGCTGCGAGCATGCCTTCGCCTTCCCGGGCTTCGTGCCGGCCTTCATCCGGCCCCTGTTCTGCAAGGGCATCGGCCCCTTCCGCTGGGTGGCCCTGTCCGGCGACCCCGCCGACATCGCCCTCACCGACGCCGCCATGGTGGAGCTGTTCCCGGACAACGAGGGCCTCCACCGCTGGCTGAAGGCCGCCCAGGAGAAGATCGCCTTCCAGGGCCTGCCCGCCCGCATCTGCTGGATCGGCGCCGGCGAGCGCCACCTGGCGGGCCTCAGGTTCAACGAGCTGGTGCGCACCGGCAAGGTGAAGGCGCCCATCGTCATCGGCCGGGACCACCTGGACAGCGGCAGCGTCGCCAGCCCCAACCGAGAGACCGAGGCCATGAAAGACGGCAGCGACGCGGTCTCCGACTGGCCCCTGCTCAACGCCCTCACCGCCGCCAGCGGCGGGGCCTCCTGGGTGAGCTTCCACCACGGCGGCGGGGTGGGCATGGGCTACAGCCAGCACAGCGGCGTGGTCATCGTGGCGGACGGCACCGAGCGCGCCGACCGCTGCATCGCCCGGGTGCTCTGGAACGATCCGGCCATGGGCGTGTTCCGCCACGCCGACGCCGGCTACGAGACCGCCCGGGAGCACGCGGAGACCATCGGCCTGCACATCCCCATGAAGCCCTGAGCCCACGGTATCCTGGCAGCCCCACCGAGGTTGCCATGACCGTCCGCCTGCCCCAGCTGCTGTCTGCCTTCCTGCTCTGCCTGGCCCTGGGCGCGGAGCAGAAACCCAAGGGTGCCGTCCCGCCGCCACCGCCGGCCGCCGGCCCCACGGTGACCGCCGCCCAGCTGGTGGCCCTGAAGGCCCGCAGCATCGGCCCCGCCATCATGGGCGGCCGGGTCTCGGACCTCGCCGTGGACCCGGTCCGGCCCGACACCTTCTACGTGGGCCTCGCCACCGGGGGCGTGTGGAAGACCGCCAACGCGGGCGGCACCTTCACGCCCCTCTTCGACCAGCAGCCGGCGGCCTCCATCGGGGCCCTGGCGGTGGCGCCCTCGGATGCGAAGGTGCTCTGGGTGGGCACCGGCGAGGCCAATGACCGCAACAGCTCGGGCTGGGGCAACGGCGTCTACCGCTCCACCGACGGCGGCGCCACCTGGAGCCACGTCGGCCTGGGCGACAGCAAGGCCATTCCCCGCATCGTGGTGCATCCCAGGCAGCCGGACACTGCCTGGGTGGCCGTCATGGGCGACCTCTGGACACCGGGCGGCGCGCGGGGTCTCTTCAAGACCACGGACGCCGGCAAGACCTGGAAGGCCGTTCTCAAAGCTCCAGGGGGCCTGGACTCACGGGTGGGCTGCGGCGACGTGGTCCTGGATCCCGCCGCGCCTGACACCCTCTACGCGGCCCTCTACGCCCGGCGCCGCACGCCCTGGTCCTTCAGCTACGGCACCGCGGCCAGCGAGGGCAAAGATGCCGGCGGCCTCTTCAAGAGCACCGATGGGGGCGCCACCTGGCAGAAGCTGGACCAGGGCCTGCCGACCCTCACCGGCCGCATCGGCCTGGACGTGTCGCGCAGCAATCCCCGGATCGTCATGGCCGTGATCCAGAGCGACCGGGGCGGCACCGGCGGCATCGACGAGCTGCTCAGCCGGGAGGGTGGCGTCTTCCGTTCCGAGGATGGCGGCGCCCACTGGACCCGCGTGAACGCCCTGGACCCCCGGCCCTTCTACTTCAGCCAGATCCGCATTGACCCCGTGAATCCCCAGCGCGTCTATGTGGGTGGCTACATGCTGCACGTCTCCGAGGACGGTGGCCGCACCTTCCGCGAGGACCTCTTCGGCAAGGTGCACTCGGACTGCCACGCGCTGGCCTTCCCCAAGGCCGACCCGCCGCCGGTGGAGACGCCGGAGCCCGGCGAGCTTGCGCGGCCCGGGAGCACCTCGCGCCTGCTGCTGGGCACGGACGGCGGGGTCTACCAGAGCTACGG
Source organism: uncultured Holophagaceae bacterium (assembly GCA_903863195.1). Lineage (GTDB taxonomy): Bacteria > Acidobacteriota > Holophagae > Holophagales > Holophagaceae > Geothrix. Next base: position 5,071 of record CAIPAY010000138.1, on the reverse strand, counting down.
GGGCGGCCAGACCTGGCTCCACCTCGACCGGCTGCCCGCGGGCCAGTTCTACCGCATCGCCCTGGATGACAGCGCTCCCTACCGCATCGCCGGGGGGCTCCAGGACAACCTCAGCTGGGTGGGACCCAGCGCCACGCCCACCAAGGACGGCATCCGCAACAGCGACTGGACCAACATCGAGGGAGGGGACGGCTTCTCCTGCGTGTTCGATCCTCTGGATCCCGACACCATCTACGCCGAGAGCCAGGAGGGCATGGTCCACCGGTTCAACCTCCGCACCGGCGAGCTGAAGCTGCTGCGGCCCAGCCCCGCCGAGGGCCAGCCCGCCTTCCGCTTCAACTGGAATGCCCCACTCATCGGCAGCCGCCACGCCAAGGGCGCCCTCTACCTGGGCGGCAACCGGGTCTTCCGGCTCACGGACCGGGGCGAACGCTGGACGGTCCTCAGCCCTGACCTCTCCACCCAGGATCCCCAGAAGACCACTGCCACCGGCAGCGGCGCCGAGACCTTCGGGGTGGTCTACACCCTGGCGGAGTCGCCCCTCAAGGCGGGCCTGCTGTGGGCGGGCACCGATGACGGCAAGCTCTGGCGCACGGACGACGACGGCGCCCACTGGACGGACCTCACGGCCTCTGTGCCCACCGCGGCGCGGGGCCAATGGGTGAGCCGCATCGAGGCCAGTGCGCACGATCTCAAGGTGGCCTACCTCGCCGTCGACGCCCACCGCACCGGCAGCTACGCCCCGCTGCTCTACCGCACCGCCGACAGTGGCCAGACTTGGCAGAGCCTCGCCAAGAACCTGCCCCCGCAGGTGCCCGTGAAGGTGCTGCGCGAGGATCCCGTGAACCCGGACCTGCTGTTCGCGGGCACCGAGGCCGGGCTCTATGTGAGTCTCGACCGGGGCGGTTCCTGGGTGAAGCTCGGCGGCCTGCCCGCCGTGGCCGTGGACGACCTGCAGATCCAGGCCCGGGACCACGACCTGGTCATCGCCACCCACGGCCGCAGCCTCTACGTGCTCGACGACATCGCGCCCCTGGAAGGCCTCACTCCAGCGGCCCTGGCCAAGGCCGCGGAGCTGTTCCCGGTCCGGCCCGCGCGGGGCGCCTACCTGCTGCCGGGCTGGGAGGACTCCGCCGGCCACGGCACCTACCGCGGCGAGAACCCGCCGGAAGGCGTGCTGCTCACCTACTGGCTCCGGGACCTGGGCGAGGAGCAGCCCACCCTCACCATCACCAGCGAAGGCGGCCAGCCCGTGGCGGCTTTCAAGCTCCCGCGCACACCGGGCCTGGGCCGCATCAGCTGGAACCTGCGCCCCACCAAGGACCTGCTAACCCCCTATGGCGGCCTCGGCGCCGACAAGTTCGTGCGGCCGGGCACCTATACCGCCACACTCAGTCTGGGGACGACCAAGGCGCAGCAGAAGCTGCAGGTCACCATCGCCCCCGGCATCGAAACCCGCTGACCAGCCCCCACCGAGAGCCCCCATGTCACGACCCTGCCCCTGCGCCTCCAAGAAGATCTACGACCGCTGCTGCGGCCCCTACCATGCGGGCACGGCCCTGCCGGAGACCGCGGAGCTGCTCATGCGCTCCCGCTACGCCGCCTACGCCCTGACCAAGGTGGACTACCTGATCGCCACCCTGCCCGAGGCCAAGCGCGCCGATGAGAACCGCGACGAGCTGCTGCAGTACTGCCGCTCCGTCAGCTTCGTCGGCCTCAAGATCGCCGCCAAGGAGAAGGGCGGCAAGGGCGACGATACCGGCATCGTCACCTTCCATGCCAGCATCCAGACCAACGGCCGCCGCAGCCTCCACATCGAGACCAGCACCTTCACCCGGGAGAACGGCAAGTGGGTGTATGTGGACGGCGTCATCAAGCAGTAGGTCAGGCTCCCAGGCAAAAAACAGCGGCGGACGAGGGCGCTCGGTCCCACGTCCACCGCTCCCCCGCCCTTCCCCCCCGGGAGGACGGATCTGAGTGCCAGGTGGAAAAGGTAGCAGAATTCAATGACTACAGAAAAGTTTTAATGAATGTTTTTTCTTGTCACCGTATTGTAAAAACAGCTAATTATCTTTACCTGTTGGTTGTCATTCCCGGACCAGCCCGCCCCCGCCAGGGGCTGAGCCCGTTCCAGCTGTGGACGCCAGACGGGTTATCATCGCTCGGAGTCCACCCATGAAGCCACTCGACGGAATCAAGGTCATTAACCTGGCAGTGAACCTGCCCGGCCCCGCCGCAGCCCAGCGCCTGAGCAGCCTGGGAGCGGACGTGGTCAAGGTGGAGCCGCCCCTGGGCGACCCCATGGCCACCTATTCCCTGCCCTGGTACCACGAGATGGCTGCGGGCCATCGGGTCCAGACCCTCGACCTCAAGACGCCCGAGGGCCGCGCGGAATTCTTCGCCCTGCTCGCCGACGCCGACGTGCTCCTCAGCGCCACCCGCCCCTCCGCCATGCGGCGGCTGGGCCTGGATCCAAAGACCCTGCAGGAGGCCTGCCCCCGACTCTGCCAGGTGCTGATCACGGGCTACCCGGCGCCGCGCGACGACGAGGCCGGGCACGATCTCACCTACCAGGCCTCCATGGGCCTGGTCGATGCGCCCCACATGCCGCGGACCCTGCTGTCGGACCTGGCCGGGGCCGAGCGGGCCGTGGCGGCGGCGCTGCTGCTGCTCTTCCAGCGCGAGCGCACTGGCCGCGGCGGCCACGAGGCCGTGTCCCTGGCCGAGGCCGTCACGAGCTTCGCGGACCCCGTGCGCCACGGCTGCACCCTGCCCGGGGCCATGCTGGGCGGGGGCGTTCCCGAGTACCACATCTACCGCGCCACCGATGGCTGGGTGGCCGTGGCGGCCCTGGAGCCCCACTTCAAGAAGCGGCTGGAGACCCTGCTGAAGGTCAGCACCGCCGAGGAGTATCGGCGGGCCTTCGGCGGTGCCAGCACCACCTTCTGGCAAGCCTGGGGCCAGGAGCACGATGTCCCCATCGAGACTGTCCGCTGAAGACAGGGCCTGACTAGGGTCAGTGCAAGCCCGGATCCTTCTCCCCGGCGCGGATGGGGATGTCGAGCTGGTTCTGCTTGGGCGGCAGGGGGCACGTGGCGAAGAGGGTGAAGGCGCAGGGCGGGTTCTCAGCCTTGTTGAAGTCGAGGACCACCTTGCCGTCCTTCGGCAGCTTGGCGTAGAGGAAGCGCCCGGCGGCATAGGTGTCCTGGGCGCTGGTGGCGTCCCGGAAGATCAGGAACAGCTCCGAGTCCTCCAGCAGCGGCTCGAGGGTGCGCTCCTGGCCGTTCACCTTGAAGCGCAGCAGCCCCGGCGCGGTCATGGGCTCCGTGGTGCCCAGCACCGTGGGGATGGCCCGGACCTGGGGCGTGGCGTAGGGCGTGTAGTCCGCCACCACGCGCAGCGCGGGATCCACCGGGTAGCGGGGCACTCCGTGGAAGGCCTTGCGGGCGGGGTTCTCAGGGTCCTTCACCCGCACGGCGAAGCGGTCCCCGCGGCGGATGAGGTAGAAGCGCACCCGGCCCGCCTGGAACGTGTCCGGCTTGCCGTCGGCGTCGGACTTCAGCAGGGTCTCGGTGACGGGCTTGCCGTTCAGCAGCAGGCCGCTGCCGGGCGCCGGCTTGAAGCGCACGGCGCCGTTCTCCAGGAGGAACTCGCCGGCCTTCGCCGGGAGCGCCCAGGCCGGCAGCAGCACTGCGGACTCCGGCGCCGAGCCGAGAGTGTTCACGCCGGGCTTGAGCCAGTCCCGCCCGATGAGCGTGAGCCAGCCGTCCTCCGCCGCCAGCCGCGCCTCCCGCTCCGCGTGCCAGGCGTCCACCGAGGCCCGGTAGGTGTCCTGGGCCGGGGCTGCGAGCCCAGCAAGAAGGACCAGGGTGCCGACGAGGAGTTTTCGCATGGCCACCATTCTACCTCCGTAGTATGGGACAGACCCTTGCCGAAGGAGCCCCATGCGCCCCGCTCTCGCCCTTCTTCTGACCGCCCTCGCCCTGCCCTGCACGGCCGCTGAGCCACCACGCCGTCCGGTCCACACCTACTCCATCGTCGCCCGGGACGCGGCCACCGGGGACCTGGGCGTGGCCGTGCAGAGCCACTGGTTCTCCGTGGGCTCCGCCGTGCCCTGGGCCGAGGCCGGGGTGGGCGCGGTGGCCACCCAGAGCTTCACGGAGCCCAGCTACGGCGCCCTGGGCCTGGCACTAATGAAGGCCGGCAAGTCCGCCCCGGAGGCCCTCAAGGCCCTGCTGGCGGCGGACGCCGACCGCGAGGTCCGCCAGGTGGCCATGGTAGATGCCCAGGGCCGGGCCGCGGCTCACACCGGCACGAAGTGCATCCAGGCCGCGGGCCACGAGGTGGGCGAGGGCTTCACGGTGGAGGCCAACCTCATGGACCAGGCCAGTGTCTGGCCCGCCATGGCCAAGGCTTTCAAGGGCGCCAAGGGGGACCTCGCGGACCGCCTGCTGGCGGCCCTCCGCGCGGCCCAGGCCGAGGGCGGCGACATCCGCGGCCAGCAGAGCGCCGCCATCCTGATCGTGAAGGGCAGGCCCTCGGGCCAGCCCTGGAACGACCGCCTCTTCGACCTCCGCGTGGAGGACCACCCGGATCCCCTCAAGGAGCTGGCCCGCCTCATCCAGCTGCGCCGAGCGTATATCCTCATGGACCAGGGCGATGGCTACGTCACCGCGGCCAAGTGGCAGGAAGCCAAGACCGCCTACGAGGCCGCCGCCAGGCTGGCGCCAGGCGTCTGGGAGATGCCCTTCTGGCAGGCCGTGGCCCTGGCCTCCAGCGGCAAGCTGAGCGAGGCCCTGCCGATCTTCAAGCAGGTCTTCGCCGCCGAGCCCTTCTGGAAGCGCCTCGTGCCCAGGCTCGCCGACGTCGACCAGCTCCCCAAAGACCCCACCCTGCTCAAGGCCATCCAGGCGCAGTGAAGAAAAAAAGTACCTGATTACCAACCATCCTCAGCCTCAACGTCCAAGGTGGAGGTGAGCGCAACCAACCATTCGACAGTGGGTTGGGGAGATTGGACAGGATATGTCGGTCTTCTAGACCGAGCCTTGGGTGCCTTTCGGGGTGACCAAGG
>CAIPAY010000137.1 GCA_903863195.1 uncultured Holophagaceae bacterium | reverse complement strand
CGGTCTTCAACGAGCGCTGGGCCGGGATGCTGGGCTATGCCCTGGAGGAGCTGCAGCCGACCAGCATCGGCACCTGGAACGAGCTGGCGCACCCCGAGGACCTGAAGTCCTCGAATGACCTGATCCAGTGCTGTTTGCGGGGCGAGACCGAGGACTACCAGTGCGACTGCCGGATGCGCCACAAGGATGGCCACTGGGTCTGGGTCCTGGACCGCGGGCGGGTAGTGGAGTGGACTCCCGAGGGCCAGCCCCTGCGGATGTCCGGGACGCACCTGGAAATCTCCGAGCGCAAGCGGGCGGAACTGGCCCTGGCGGAGGCCCTCGTCTTCAACCAGCAGATCATCTCCTCGGCCCAGGAAGGCATCGTGGTCTACGACCGGGAGGGCCACCTGGCCCTCTTCAACCCCTTCATGGAAGCCATGATGGGCATGTCCGCCCAGGAGGTGCTGGGCAAGCCGCCGGATGGCTTCTTCCCCTTCCTCGAGGGGCTCGGCGTGCTCGAAGGCCTGGAGCAGGCGCTGCGCGGGGAGCAGGTCTACCACCCGCCCGCACCCTGGACCCTCGAGTCCACCGGGCGCTCGGGGTGGGTCTCCTCCACCCAGGCTCCCCTGCGGGACAACCGGGGCGAGATCATCGGCGTCATCGCGACGGTGACCGACGTGACCGAGCTGCACCGGGCCCAGGAGAAGGAGCGACAGCTGGAGGCCGACCTCCAGCACACCCAGAAGCTGGAGAGCCTCGGCAGCCTCGCCGGGGGGGTCGCCCACGACATGAACAACGTCCTGGCCGCCATCCAGGCGGTGTCTGAGACCCTCCACCTGACCCACAGCACTGACTCCGCGCTGCTCCGGTTCCTGGACATCATCGACCGCGCCTCGGCCCGGGGCCGGGACCTGGTGAAGGGGCTCACGAACTTTGCGCGCAAGGACCTCCGGGAGCCCAAGCCGCTGGACCTGAACGCCCTGGTCCGCGAGGAGTCGGAGCTCCTGCGCCACACCACGCTGCAGAAGGTGGAGGTGGTCCTGGACCTGGAGGAGGGCCTGCCCTGGGTGCTCGGCGAGCCGGGCCCCCTCGCCAGCGCGCTCATGAACCTGTGCGTGAATGCCGTGGATGCCATGCCCACGGGCGGCATCCTCACCCTGCGCGCTCACCGCCTGCCCGGCGCCCAGGTGCAGCTGGTCGTGCAGGACACCGGCGTCGGCATGACGCCCCTGGTGCTGGGCCGCGCCACCGAGCCCTTCTTCACCACCAAACCCATGGGCAAGGGCACCGGGCTTGGGCTCGCCATGGTCTACGCCACCGTCAAGGCCCATGGCGGCACCCTGAGCCTGCAGAGCGAACCGGGCCAGGGGACGAAGGTCACCCTCACGCTGCCCAGCTGTGCGGCGCCGGCCGCCTCCAGCGCCACTCTTCCGACCGGAGGGCCCCGAGCCGCGTCCATGGATATCCTGCTGGTGGATGACGACGAGCTGATCCGGGCCTCCATTCCCGCCCTGGTGGAGTCCTTCGGCCACCATGTGATCGCTGCGGCCGGGGGCCAGGCGGCGCTGGACATGCTGGACGCCGGCCTAGAGATCCAGCTGGTGATCCTCGATCTGAACATGCCGGGCATGAATGGCCTCGAGACCTTGCAGCAGCTTCGGCAGCGGCAGCCCTGGCTGCCCGTCCTCCTGGCCACGGGCCACCTGGATGCGGAGAGCAACCGGGTCCTCCAGCAGGCGGGCCGGGCCCTCAGCATCTCCAAGCCCTACACCCTGGAGGAGCTGGACGCGAAGCTCCAGGAGATCATGAGGCTGGAAGGGCTGTGAGCGCCGTCGCGGCAGCCGGGAGGCACCCATGACCTCCCCACCCCGCGTCACCTTCACCCAGGCCGCCAGGCTGCTGGACGTCGGCCCGCGGTCCCGACGCCATGCGGCCATCGTCCTGGAGCGCGGCATCCCGGAGCTCGCCCACCTGGTCCTGGCCGGAGAGGTGCGGGTCTTCCATGCCTCGGTCGTGGCGCAGCTCCCGGCGAGACTCCAGCGCCGGGTCGCCCAGGCGGGTGCGGCGGCCCTCAAGGCCGTGGCCACCGAACTCCAGAGGGCCGCCCCGGTGCCGCTGCTTGCCTGGGACAAGGCCATCCTGAACGCGGAGGCGCTCAAATTCTCATTGGGCCAGGAGGGTCCGACAGGCTTCCTGGACCTCTTCACGTCGCTCCGGAGAACCCTTGCGGTCTCTAGGGCTCTGGCCTCGAAAGTCTAGCGAGCGCCGCGGGGTCCCGACTTCTGAGGCGTGGTCACGTGCTTGGGGGTGGCGGAACGACGAAGGCCGCCTGGCTCGGGCCTCTGGCCCTCGGGGCTGCGCCCCCGCCATCGGCTGCGCCGCTGCGGCCCTATCCTCCCTGCGCCTGCGGCTGCGGTCGGATGGTGTCGGCGGCCTTCTTGCGTCGGTGGCATAACCTCCTCGCCGGGTCCCGATTCCTGAGGCGACATTCAGTCGCCTCAGGAATCACCCGGCGGTCGGTTACATCTGGTCCTTCAGGCCCTTCGCGGTCTTGGCTCGGGCTTCTGGCCCTCGGGGCTGCGCCCCCGCCATCGGCTGCGCCGATGCGGCCCCCTCCTCCCTACGCCTCCGGCTGCGGTCGGAGCGTGAAGCCGACCTTGACTCGGGCCTCTGGCCTTCGGGGCTGCGCCCCCCTCGCGCTTGGGGCGCGACGGTCCTATCCTCCCTCCGCTCCGCTGCGGTCGGATGGTGCACGGCCGCAAGGTCGTCTTCTCCTTAACGACGAAGGCCGCCTCTCGGCGGCCTTCTGCGGCGCTAGTGACCAGTCTTACATCTGATCCTTCAGGCCCTTCGCGGTCTTGAAGACGACCTTGCGGCCGGCGGGGATCTTGATGCTCTCGCCGGTCTTGGGGTTGCGGCCCATCTTCTCCTTGGTGGCGCGCACTTCGAAGGTGCCGAGACCGAAGAGGTTGACGCGGTTGCCGGCGAGGAGGGTCTCGACGATGTGGTCGCGGACGCCATCCAGGATGGACTTGGAGCGGGCCTTGGACAGGTCCTGGGCTTCCGCGAGGTTGGCAGCGAGCTCGGCGATGCCGAGGGTATCGGGCTTGGCGGTGGACTTCGGCATGGGGGTACTCCTTGGAGATGGGGTGGACGGGATCCTCGATCGCACGGGAATCCCGGCGGGGCCGGCTGACCTTGCGGGGCCGCCCCTGAGGGAATGGGGTGGAACCGCGCCTACTCGGCGGCGGCGGCGGTGACTTCGAGGGTGACCTTGGCGTGCACGCCGCTGTAGAGGCGGACGTCCACGATGTAGGTGCCGGCATCCTTGATGTGGGGCACGGTGATGTCGCGGCGGTCAAGGGTGAAGCCCTTGCCCTTGAACAGCTCGGCCACATCGGCGTTGGTGACAGAACCGAAGAGGTGACCCTGCTCGCCGGCCTTCTTGGCGACGGCCAGGCTCACGGCCTCGAGCTTCTCGGCCAGGCTCTTGGCATCAGCCAGTTCCTTGGCGCGGAGCTTCTCGGCGCGGACCTTCTCGAGCTCGATCTGGCGCTTGTTGCCGGCGGTGACGGGCAGAGCCATCTTGCGGGGCAGCAGGAAGTTGCGGGCGTAGCCGTCCTTGACGTTGACCACGTCGCCGCGGGCGCCGAGGTGGGTCACGTTCTCGATCAGCAGGATTTCCATGGGGACTCCAGGAAGGGATGGGTTGGTTGCGGCCAGCGCCTCTTGCTCGCGTTGTCCCCGCTTGGGTGAGACGGCGTCGTGCGCCGTCAGGGCCGGATCCCTGGGGGTCCGCCCTGTCCCCCGGTGGGTTCAGGCCGATCAGAAAATCCAGTGTAGCGTCGGATCCGCCGATACAAAAGCGTGGATTTACCCCGCCCGGAGCCTGGATGAGCAGCTACGCCAATCGCCGTGATGCCCGCCGGGTCATTGTGGGTCCCGAGTTCGGCATCTCCTTCAGCCTCAAGGGCCACGCCTACCGAGAGGTCCGGATCACCAACCTCAGCCCCGGGGGCTGTTTCGCCATGGTGGGCCTCCGGGACGCGGGCCTGTTCAGCCGGGGGGCCACCCTTGAGGTCCTGACCCTGGACCACCCGGAGCTGCCCAAGCAGCCCATCACCGCCACGGTGAGCTTTGTCCTGGGCCACCGGCCCGGGGGCACCACCATGGACATGGTGGGCGTGGGCATCCAGTTCCTCTGCATGGAGCCAGAGGCCCGGGAGGCGCTGGACACCTGGATCGACGCGGCCCTGGCTTCGGGGTCGAAGTCCCGGCTGGGCTAAGACTTCCCGAAGAACCCGAGGATCGCCGAGGCGACCTCTTCGCGCATGGCGGCGGTCATCTCGGGGTAGACCGGGAGGCTCAGCACTTCCTTGGCGGCCAGCTCGGACTCCGGCAGCTGCCCGGCGCGGTAGCCCAGATCCTGGAAGCAGGGCTGCTCGTGGAGGCAGATGGGGTAGTAGATGGCGCAGCCGATGCCCCGCTCGCGCAGGTGGGCCTGCAGGGCGTCGCGCCGCCCGCCCTTCACGCGGATGGTGAACTGGTTGTAGATGTGGCGGCCGTTCGGCACCACCTCGCGGGGCAGCACGACCTCGTCGGCGGCCAGGGCGGCCATGCGCTGCAGGTACCAGGCGGCGTGCCCGCGGCGGCCCTCATGCCAGCCGTCCAGCATGGGCAGCTTGGCGCGCAGCACCAGGGCCTGGAACTCATCCATGCGCCCGTTCATGCCCACCTCATGGTGCATATAGACCGGCTCCATGCCGTGGACGCGGATGCGGCGCACCCGGGCGGCCAGGGCGGCGTCATCGCGGATGGCGGTCAGGCCGGCGTCGCCGAAGGCGCCGAGGTTCTTGGTGGGGTAGAAGCTGTAGGCGGTCATGTCCCCGAACTGACCCGCGGACTTGCCCCAGCCCTTGGCGCCCAGGCTCTGGCAGGCGTCCTCCAGCACCGGGATGCCGTGCTTCGCGGCCACGGCCATGATGCCCGGCATGTCCGCCAGCTGGCCGAAGAGGTGCACGGGCATGATGGCCCTGGTGCGGGGGGTGATGGCGGCTTCCACCAGGGCGCCGGTGGCGTTGAAGGTGGCGGGATCGAGGTCGATGAAGACGGGCTTCGCGCCCAGGCGCGAGACCACGCCGGCGGAGGCGAAGAAGGTGAAGCTGGGCACGATGACCTCGTCCCCGTGGCCGATGCCCAGGCCCATGAGGGCCGCCAGCAGGGCGTCGGTGCCGCTGGACATGCCGACCGCATGGGCGGCGCCGGCGTAGGCGCAGATCTCGGCCTCGAGGCCCTTGACGTTCTCGCCCAGGATGAAGGCCGAGCGGTCGATCAGCCCCGAGAGGCCCTCCAGCACCTGCGCCTTGATGGCGGCATTCTGGGGTGCGAGCTCAAGCATCGGGACAGGCATGGGGCCTCCAAATCACGCCGGCCAGTATGGCACCGGAGTCAGCCCGCAGCCGTCACATTGGCGGAGTGTAAAACAGCGAAAAAGTTAATCCGTCTTTTCCTCTGCTTCCGCCGCCTCGCTGGGCTTGATGGGGCGCATGAGGGGGAAGAGGATGACATCGCGGATGCTCTGGCTGTTGGTGAGCAGCATGACCATGCGGTCGATGCCGATGCCCTCGCCGCCGGTGGGCGGGAAGCCGTGCTCCAGGCTGGTGATGAAGTCCTGGTCCAGCAGCATGGCCTCGTCGTTGCCAGCCTCGCGCTCGTCCATCTGGGCCTGGAAGCGGGCCATCTGGTCCACGGGATCATTCAGCTCCGAGTAGGCGTTGGCCAGCTCCATGCCGCCGATGAACAGCTCGAAGCGGTCCACGAAGGCCTCGTCGCCCTCCAGGGTCTTGGTGAGGGGCGACAGCTCCAGGGGGTAGTCCGTGATGAAGGTGGGCTGGATGAGCTGCTTCTCGGCGTAGTGCTCGAAGAGATCCCCGAGCAGGGTGCCTGCGGACTTGGTGGCCGCGTCCTCGATGTGGACGGCCTGGGCCAGGCTGCGGATGCTCTCGGCGTCCTCGAGGAGGAGCCGCTCGATGTCCCCGTACTCGGCGATGGCATCCTTCATGGTGAGGCGGCGGAAGGGTGCCGCGTAGGAGATGACCTGCTCGCCCCAGGGCAGCTGCTCGGAGCCCATGACCTCGCGGGCCACGCGGCTCAGCAGGTTCTCCGTGAGGGCCATCATGTCGCGCAGGTCGCTGCCGGCCTCGTACATCTCCATCATGGTGAACTCGGGGTTGTGGCGGACGCTGAGCCCCTCGTTGCGGAAGTTCCGGTTGATCTCGAAGACCTTCTCAAAGCCGCCGACGATGAGGCGCTTGAGGTACAGCTCCGGCGCGATGCGGAGGTAGAGGTCCATGTCCAGGGCGTTGTGGTGCGTGATGAAGGGCCGGGCCGTGGCGCCGCCGGGGATGGGCTGCATCATGGGCGTCTCGACTTCCAGGTAGCCCTGGTCCTCCATGTAGCGCCGCACGGCGCTGACGATGCGGGAGCGGGTCTGGAAGGTCTTGAGCACGTCGGGGTTGGAGATGAGGTCCAGGTAGCGCTGGCGGTAGCGCTGCTCCTTGTCCTGCAGGCCATGCCACTTCTCGGGCAGGGGCAGCAGGGCCTTGCTGAGGAAGCGGACCTCCTTCACCCGGACGCTGAGCTCGCCGGTCTTGGTGCGCATGAGGGGGCCGGTGACCTGGATGAAGTCGCCCATGTCCAGGAGCTTGAGGAGGTCCCAGCCCGGTTCGGCCAGGTCGTTCATGCGGAAGAAGGCCTGCAGCTTCTCGCCGTTCTCGGTGAGGTGCGCGAAGACGCTCTTGCCCATCTCGCGGATGGTGAGGACCCGGCCCATGACGGACACGGTCAGGCCCAGGCCTTCCAGCTGCTCGTTGGTCCAGACTTCGGCGTCGGCGTAGGTCGCCGCCAGTCCGGCGATGCCGTGGCTGCGGTGGGCCTTGCGCGGCCAGGCTTCCAGCCCGAGGGCCTTGAGCTTCTCGAGCTTCTCAAGGCGCACATCACGATACTGGTTGGGCTGCATGGGGACTCCGGCGCGAATCCCCTAGTTTACAGCCTGCTCAGCGATCGCCGAAGGTATAGGCCACGAAGGCGCTGATGTCCGGGGCCACGAAGGTGCCGGCCTCTTCGCTGAAGCCGAAGCGCCAGCGGGGCAGGCGGGTGTGGCGGAAGGTCCAGTGCTGCTGCCAGCCGGGGCGGTCCAATCGGGAGAGGCCTACGCGGTAGGGGCTGCCGGCGTAGGCGAGGCTGACCTCGCCCCCCAGGCCCGACAGCAAGCCGGCGCCCTCGCCCTGGTAGCCCAGGGTAGCCCAGGTCCGGCTGAAGGAGGTCTTGTCCATGACCAGCCGCAGCGGGCTTCCCTTGGGCAGGCCCAGCACCACCCGCTCGGCCTGGCCGAAGAGGCGCCAGCGGCCGTAGCGCCGCCACAGGGCCACGCCCACCATGCCATCGGTGCTGCCGCTGCCCGAGAAGTCCGCCTGCTTGCCCGTGGGCAGCTGGACGGAGCCGCCGAAGCGCCCGCCGGACTCGACCGTGCCGAAGGGCTGGACCCAGGCGACGTCGAGATCCAGCAGCGCCACGCCAGGGCGGGACAGGTCGCCGATCACGCGGCCATCCCGCTCCAGGTGATAGGCCAGGCGGCCCTTCGGGGCATCCTCGCGGCCCCCCTGGGGCAGGTTGAACAGCTTGTGCCAGTTCCACAGAAGCTGGTCCTCGATGCCGCCGGAGCGGGAGACCACCCGGGCCCGGACGTTGATCCGGCTGGCGCCGGTCTTGAAGGCCCAGTCCCCCGTGAGCTGCCACTCCTCGCCGTCCAGGCGGGCCCAGGTCCGGCCATCGGAGCTGCGCTCCAGGTCTGGCCGCAGCATCTGGCTGGAGGTCTCGATGGCCAGCTCCTTGACGCCTTCGGGCAGGGGCTCCGGGAAGCCGGCGAACCAGGCCACCCGGTTGGGCCGGGGGGTCTCCTGGGCCTGTAACCCGAGGGCGATGATTGCCGTTCCCAACACCCACAGTTTGACGCAGGTCACGATGCCTCCTCGGTGCTCCCGTCCTATTCTGCTTGCACGACGGCCTTTGTCGGTATTGATTCCACAACGGTCATTAAAGAATTCTAGTTGCGCCATAGACGATACCCGTATGATGATCCGACCCCGATCCTTCCACGCTCCACCCCTCAACGCTTCAATCTCATGGAGTTCGCCATGACCCGTCTGAAGTCTCTGCTTCTGGAAAAGATCCAGGAACACCGTCCGCGCATCACGAAGCTCACCAAGGAACTGGGCAACGTGGTGATCGACAGCGTGACCATCGACCAGTGCATCGGCGGCGCCCGCGACGTGCGCTGCCTCGTCACCGACATCTCCTACCTGGATCCCCAGGAAGGCATCCGCTTCCGCGGGAAGAACATCCCCGAGACCTTCGCCGCCCTGCCGAAGCTGCCCGGCGCCGAGTATCCGACGGTGGAGTCCTTCTGGTTCTTCATGCTGACCGGCGAGATCCCCACGGCCGCCGAGGCCGAGGAAGTGAAGCAGGACTTCAACTCCCGCTCCAAGGTGCCCTCCTACGTCTTCGATGTGCTGAAGGCCATGCCCAAGGACAGCCACCCCATGGTGATGCTCTCCACGGCCGTGCTGACCCTGCAGCGCGAGAGCAAGTTCAACAAGCAGTACCACAGCATGAAGAAGGTGGACTACTGGGATCCCATGTATGAGGATGCCTGCGACCTGCTGGCCAAGCTGCCCGAGATCGCCGCCTTCATCTACCGCTACAAGTACAAGAACGGCGAGATCATCGCTCCTGACCCCTCCCTGGACATGGGCGCCAACTTCGCCCACATGATGGGCATCGCCAAGCCCTACGACGATGTGGCCCGGATGTACTTCATCCTCCACAGCGACCACGAGAGCGGCAACGTCAGCGCCCACACCACCCACCTGGTGGCCTCCGCCCTGTCCGATGCCTACTACGCCTTCAGCGCCGGCCTCAACGGCCTCGCGGGCCCCCTCCACGGCCTGGCCAACCAGGAAGTGCTGGACTGGATCATGGGCTTCCAGAAGAAGCTCAACGGCGCCGAGCCCACCGAGGAGAACGTCAAGGCTGCCCTGTGGGACACCCTGAACAGCGGCCACGTCATCCCCGGCTACGGCCACGCGGTGCTGCGCAAGACCGATCCCCGCTACCAGGCGCAGATGGAGTTCTGCCTCAAGCACCTGCCCAACGACCCGATCTTCAAGCTGGTCAACACCATCTACAAGGTGGCCCCCGGCGTGCTGACCGAGCAGGGCAAGACCAAGAACCCCTGGCCCAATGTCGACGCGCAGAGCGGCGTGATCCAGTGGTACTACGGGCTCACCGAGTACGACTTCTACACCGTGCTCTTCGGTGTCGGCCGCGCCATCGGCGTGCTGGCCAACATCACCTGGGACCGTGGCCTCGGCTACGCCCTGGAGCGCCCCAAGTCCGTCACCACCGCCATGCTCGAAGAGTGGGCTGCGGCGGGCGGCCGGAAATAAGTTTCTAGCTATCAGCTGTCAGTAAGAGACAAAAGAGGCGGGCCTGCGG
>CAIPAY010000136.1 GCA_903863195.1 uncultured Holophagaceae bacterium | reverse complement strand
TCCTGGCTGCCGAGGATGACGCCCAGCCCCGGGGCGAAGCCCAGCTTCTTGACGTTGGCCTTCACCAGCTCCAGGTAGTGGCGGGTCGTGTCATGACAGTCGAGTTTTCCAGTCAGGGTCGTCGGCATTCAGCACCTCAGGGACCAGTCTAGCGAAACCCCAGGTTTCAGATGCAGGGCGCCCTTATCCTTGAGCCATGCGTCCCGCCAAGCCCAGCCCCCACGACTTCCAGACGAGGCTCCGCGCCGCCTATCCCGACGCGAAGTGCGCGCTGGACCACGCAGACCCCTTCCAGCTGGTGGTGGCCACCATCCTGAGCGCCCAGTGCACGGACGCCCGGGTGAACCTCACCACCCCCGCCCTCTTCGCCCGCTTCCCGGATGCGGTCAGCCTGGCGGCGGCCCACATTGAAGACGTCGAGGCCCTCATCCGCTCCACGGGCTTCTACCACAACAAGGCCCGCAACCTCATCGGCCTGGGCCAGGCTCTGCTGGCCCGCCACGACGGGGAGGTCCCTGCCGATCCCGTCGCCCTGGGCGCCCTCCCTGGCGTGGGCCAGAAGACCGCCAACGTGGTGCTGGCGAACGCCTTCGGCGTGCCGGCCCTGGCCGTGGACACCCACATCTTCCGGGTGGCCCGCCGCCTGGGCTTGTCCAAGGCTCCCACCCCCGAGAAGGTCGAGGCCGATCTCTGCCGCGCCTTCCCCCGCGAGGACTGGATCGAGCTGCACCACCAGCTGATCTTTCACGGCCGCCGCACCTGCGACGCCCGCCGCCCGGACTGCGCCGGGTGCCCAGTGCTGGACCTCTGCCCCACGGGGCTCGGGACCATCAAGGACCCGCACCTGGGCGTGAAGCTCGCCGCCGTAACGGCCGCGCCTCGACCCGCGCCCTCTGCGGCCGAGGCCCTGGCGCCGGGCCAGCAGGTCCCCCAGCGCATCATCAGCCTCGTGCCCTCGGTGACGGAGCTCCTGGTGCAGTGGGGCCTCGCCGCGCGACTGGCCGGGCGCTCCCGCTACTGCATCGAGCCCCGCTGGATCCGCAACACGGTGCCCGCGGTCGGAGGCACGAAGGATCCGGATCTCGGGCGCATCCGGGACTTGGCACCGGACCTGGTGATCCTGGAGAAGGACGAGAACCCCAGGGCCGTGGCGGAGGCCCTCGACGCCCTCGGCATCCCCTGGCTGGCCCTGGAGATCCACACGGCCCAGGACTGCGCGAAGGCCCTGCGCCTGCTGGGCGCGCGCCTCGGCGTGCCGGAAGCAGCGGAGGCGCGCGCCGCCGCCCTGGAGGTCCGCCTGAAGGGTCGCCGCCGCACGGGTCCTCGCGCCCTGGCCCTCATCTGGGCCTCGCCCTGGATGAGCTCCGGACCCGACACCTACGTGGGCGACCTGCTGCGGCGGGGCGGCCTCACGCCCATCGGACCCGACCGCTATCCCGTCCTGTCCGAAGCGGACCTGGAGGCCCTGGCGCCCGAGCTGATCCTGCTGCCCACGGAACCCTACCGCTTCAACCGCCGCCACCAGGCCGCCCTGCAAAAGCGCTTCCCCGACGCCCGCGTGGAG
>CAIPAY010000135.1 GCA_903863195.1 uncultured Holophagaceae bacterium | reverse complement strand
CCACAAGGAGGCGCAAGCCGAAGCGAAGGTGCTGCCCAAGGTGGCGGTCGCGCTGGTGGCACAGGGCTCGCCCGAGGGCGGCGTCTGGGTGGCCGGCACCCTGCAGTCCACCCGCACGGCCATGATCGCAACCCGCATGGCCGCCCAGGTGAAGCGGGTCCTGGTCCAGGAGGGCCAGCGTGTGGCCGCAGGGGCCCTCCTGATGGCCCTGGGCGACGAGGACCTCCAGGGGCAACTCAAGGCCGCCGAGACCGGTCTGGCCGTCGTGGAGGCCCATCACCGGCGCATCCTGGCCCTGCAGGCCCAGAAGGCCAGCACCCTCTCGGAGCTGGAGCAGGCCCAGGCCCAGGTGGCCCAGGCCCAGGCCGGCGTCACCGCCTTGAAGGCAAACATCGCCTATACCCAGATCCGCGCGCCGTTCTCCGGCATTGTTCAGTCCCGCAAGGTCAACGAGGGCGACTTTGTCGGCCCCGGAATGCCCCTGCTGGAGCTGGTGGGTGACGGCGAGCAGGAGCTGGTCGCGAGCCTGTCCGATGACGAGGCCAAGGGCTTGAAGGCGGGCTCCAGGCTGAAGTTCGAGACCGAGGGGATCCAGGGCGAGGCCCAGATCACCGCGCTGGCACCCGGCGGCGACGCCACCAGCCACAAGGGGACAGTGCGCGCCAAGGTGCTCAAGCCCAAGGGGCTCCGGCAGGGCTCTTTCGCCCGCCTCCTGGTGCCCGGCCTCCCGGCCACCCCGGGGCTGTCCGTGCCCCGCACCGCGCTGGTGCAGCGCGGGGAGCTCACGGGTGTGTTCATCGCCAGGGAGGGCCACGCCGAGCTGCGCTGGCTGTCCCTGGGTGAGGGCAGCGGCAGCTACCTGTCCGTAAGGTCCGGCCTGAAGGCCGGCGAGCAGGTCATCGACCAGCCGGGATCTCTCCAGGACGGCCAGCCCATCGAGCTCTCCAGCGGGGTGAGCCATGGCAAGTGAACCCCGGCTGGGACTGGCCGGGACCCTGGCCAAGGGGTTCCTCCGTAGCAAGCTGACCCCCCTCATCGTTGGCGCCTCGCTGATCCTGGGCCTCCTCGCCGTGGTGCTGACGCCGCGGGAAGAGGAACCCCAGATCATCGTGCCCATGGTCGATCTCTACGTGCCCTACCCAGGCGCGAGCCCCAAGGAGGTCGAGAGCCAGGTGACCGCGCCCCTGGAGCGCGCCCTCTGGGGCATTCCCGGCGTGGAGTACCTCTACAGCATGAGCCGGCCCGGCATGGCGCTCATCACCGTGCGCTTCAAGGTGAACGAGCCCCAAGAGCCCAGCCTGGTGAAGATCCACCAGGAGCTGGCGGCCAATCCCCAGATGCTGCCGCCCGGGGCCATGAAGCCCATCGTGAAGCTGCAGACCATCGATGACGTGCCCTTCCTGGTGCTGACCCTGCATGGCCGACCGGAGGGCTCCGCGCAGACGCCCGGCCAGCTCCGGAAGGTGGGCGAGGTGCTCGCCCGGGAGCTGTCCAATGTGCCCAGCACGGCCCAGGTGAAGGTGGTCGGCGGCGCTCGCCGCATGGTCCGCATCGAGCCGGACCCGGACCGCCTGCGCTCCCTCAACATGTCCATCGCCGAGTTGCAGCCCGCCCTCCAGTCCGCCGAGGCGCAGCTGCCCGCGGGCACCCTGGTGGACCACGGCAAGCGGACCGAGCTCGAGGCCACGGGCTTCGTGCTCCAGGCCGCCGAGCTGCGGCGCCTGGTCGTGGGCGTCCGGAACCAGAAGCCCGTCTACCTGGCGGATGTCGCCCGCGTGGTGGATGCGCCAGAGTCCGAGCCGCCCCTGGTGCTCTTCGCCGAGGCGGGCCGGGGTGGGTTCGAGCCGGCCGTGAGTGTCACCCTCTCCAAGCGGGCGGGCACCAATGCCACGGCCCTGGCCGAGCAGGTGCTGACCAAGGTGGAGGCCCTCCGGGGCAACCTCCTCCCCCGCGACCTGCAGGTGACAGTCACCCGCAACTATGGCGAGACCGCCGGGGACAAGTCCAACGAACTGATCCAGCACCTGCTCATCGCGACCCTCAGCGTCATCACGCTCATCCTGCTGGCCATGGGCTGGCGCAGCGCGGTGGTGGTGGGCATCGCCGTGCCGGTCACCCTGGCGCTCACCCTGCTCCTCACCTACCTGTTCGGCTACACCCTGAACCGCGTGACGCTCTTCGCGCTGATCTTCTCCATCGGCATCCTGGTGGACGACGCCATCGTGGTGGTGGAGAACATCCACCGGCACATGCACCTGCCGGGCCACCGGAAGAGCTTTGCCACGGTGGTGATCGAGGCCGTGGACGAGGTAGGCAACCCCACGATCCTGGCCACCTTCGCGGTCATTGCCGCCATCCTGCCCATGGCCTTCGTGCGCGGGCTCATGGGCCCCTACATGCGGCCCATCCCCGTGGGCGCCAGCCTGGCCATGATCTTCAGCCTGGTCATCGCCTTCGTCATCAGCCCTTGGGCCAGCCTCATCCTGTTCAAGAAGGAAGCCCACCTGCCGGAGATCGACGAGTCGGGGCTGCACCCCGCCACCCCGGACAACCACGCGCCGGAGCCGGTCCATGACTGGCAGGACAAGAACCCCGAGGTGGCTCCGGACACGAAGTTCACTGCCTTGTATCGCACGGTCATCCGCGCCCTGCTGTTCAAGCCTGCGGTCCGCTGGGGCTTCTTTGGCGGCGTCGTGGTGCTGCTGCTGGCCGCCATGTCCCTGGTGGGCCTCGGCTGGGTGAAAGTAAAGATGCTGCCCTTCGACAACAAGTCAGAGTTCATGGTGCAGCTGGATCTGCCCGCGGGCACGCCCCGGGAAGACGCGCTCGCCGTGGGCCAGGAGGTCGCCCGGCGGATGCTGAAGGACGCCACCGTCAAGGATGTGCAGGTCTATGCCGGCGAGGCCGCGCCGTTCACGTTCGTGGGCATGGTGCGGCACAGCTTCCTGCGCCAGGAAGCGGAGATGGTGGACGTCCAGGTGAACCTGGTGCCCAAGCACGCCCGCAAGGAGCAGAGCCACGACATTGTCGTCCGCCTCCGACCCGAGCTGGAGAAGATCTCCAAGCCCGCCGGGGCCCGCATGAAGCTCGTGGAGATCCCCCCGGGGCCACCGGTCATGGACACCATCGTGGCCGAGATCTACGGCCCCACCGAGGCCGAGCGCGCCCGCCTCTCGGGCGAGGTGCTCCAGGCCTTCAAGAGTGTCGACGGCATTGTCGACGTGGACTCCACCCTGAACGCCACCGCGCCCAAGATCAGCCTGGTGCTGGATCGTGAGAAGGCGGCCCTGCACGGCGTGGCCCCCGCCCACGTGATCCAGACCCTCTACCTGGCGGGCCAGGGCCACCTGGCCGGAACCTTCCACGTGCTGCGCGGGTCCAGCCAGGTCCCTGTGATCCTGCAGCTCGCCCCCGAGAAGCGCCAGCAGCTGGACCAGCTCCTGCAGCTCACGGTTCCCGGCGCCCGGGGCATGGTCCCGGTGCGGGAGCTGGTGACCGTGAAGCAGGGCGTCGAGGCAGCGCCCATCCACCACAAGAACCTGATGCCGGTCACCTACGTCATCTCGGATCTGGCGGGCACCATCGAGAGCCCGGTCTATGCCCTGGCGGCCCTGAACAAGAAGATCGACGCCATGAAGGGCACGGCGGGTACTCCGGTCCCGCGCCTAGGCCTGGCCCACCCTGAGAACACCGAGTCCCTGGCCCTCAAGTGGGACGGTGAGTGGCACATCACCCTGGAAGTATTCCGAGACCTCGGCATGGCCTTCGCGGCCGTGCTGGTGCTGATCTTCATCCTGGTGGTGGGCTGGTTCGAGAGCTTCCAGGTGCCCTGGGTGATCCTGGTGCCGATCCCGCTCTCGCTCATCGGCATCATCCCGGCCCACGGCCTCTTGGGGGCCTTCTTCACGGCCACCAGCATGATCGGCTTCATCGCGGGGGCGGGCATCATCGTCCGCAACAGCATCATCCTGGTGGACTTCATCGAGCTGAAGCTGCGCGAGGGCATGCCCCTGGCCCTGGCGGTGGAGGAAGCCGGCGTCGTGCGCTTCCGGCCTATGCTGCTCACGGCCGCGGCCGTGCTGGTGGGCTCCGCCGTCATGCTCAAGGATCCCATCTTCCAGGGCCTCGCCATCAGCCTCATGGCGGGTGAGGTCGCCGCCACCCTGCTGTCCCGCTTCGCCGTCCCCGTCCTCTACTACCTCGTCGCCCGCCGCGGCCGCGCCGCGGACCTGCAGCGCGAGGGCGCCGTCACCTCCGCCCATCACCAGGAGTAACCCATGAACGTCGATCGCATCGTCCACACCGTCGCCGGCACCTT